>NZ_JBFUKG010000006.1:0-248056 GCF_056400945.1 Polaromonas sp. P4_H1
GTGCTCCTGGGCGCGAAAGGCGATGACGCCGTTGTCGCCGATGGCCGCATCCAGGCCGTTGTTGGCCAGCTCGGAGATCACCACGGGGGTGCTCTCGAAGCGGCGGATGTCGGGGTTGGTCTTGCCGAACTCGCGCGAGGCCATGTCGTCGCCGGTGCTGCCGTTGACCACGCCGATCTTCTTGCCGGCCAGGTCTTTCAGGCTTTTGGCGGGGCTGTTGCTGTGCACGGCAATCAGCTGGCGCGCCTCGAAGTAGGGGCTGGTGAAGTCGTACGACTGCTTGCGCTTGTCGTTGATGGTGACGCCGGAGATCACGAGGTCGAGGTCGCCGTTGTTCAGGGCCGCGAAGATGCCGCTCCAGGGGGTGTTGACGATCTTGATTTTGAGGCCCGCCTTCTGGGCGATGGCCTTGATCATGTCCACGTCGTAGCCGACGATGTCCTTGCTCGGGCTTTCGTAGGCAAACGGCCGGTAGGTGGCGCTGGAGCCGACTACCAGTTCGGTGTTCTGGGCATGGGCGGCGCCCAGCGCGAGAGTGAACAGTCCGGCCGTAGCCACTATTTTTTGCAAGAGGTTCATGGGTAATTCCAAACAGGTGGGGTAGAAAACGCTTCAAGCGGCCCGCTGAGGGCCGCGAATCGAAAAGATACCAATGGTAACGCGTGCAAAGCCGGGGACACGCTCGTTGACGGTAATGGATGGGGCAGACGCACACCTGCCTGCATCCGGCACCGGCTGCAGGATCAGGATCAGGACCTGTCAGGCCCCGGGTGTTCTCAGGTATCTGTTGAAAAATTCCATCGTGCGCCCCCAGGCCAGCCGGGCCGCGGCGGCGTCGTAGCGCGGTGTCGTGTCATTGTTAAAACCGTGCTGGGTGCCGGCGTACTGATGGGCCGTGTAGGTCACGCCGGCAGCTTTCAGAGCAGTTTCATAGGCCGGCCAGGATGCGTTGGTCCGTTCGTCGATGCCGGCAAAGTGGATCAGCAGCGGCGCCTTGACCCTGGCGGCGGCTTCTGCCGGGGGATGGTTGCCATAAAAAGACACGGCAGCGTTGAGTTCAGGCAGGCGGGTCGCGAGCGTGTGGGCGAAGCCACCGCCAATGCAGAAGCCGACGACGCCCACTTTGCCCGAGCACTCTTCCCGGCCGCGCAGAAAAGTCGCGGCTGCGACAAAATCCTCCGTGACCTTTTGTTGGTCCAGCCGGCCAAAAAGCTCCCTGGCCTTGTCTTCGTCACCCGGGTAGCCGCCCAGCGGTGAGAGCGCGTCGGGTGCAAAGGCTACGAAATTGTCGAGTGCCAGGCGGCGGGCAATATCTTCGATGTGCGGGTTGAGTCCGCGGTTCTCATGAATCACGAGGACACCCGGCAGCTTGCCGGAGGCATTGGCCGGCTTGGCCAAATAACCCTTGCAGGTGCCCGACCCGGCCGTCGAGGGGTAGTCCAGCATGGCGGTCTTGAGCCGCCGGTCGTCTTTGGCTACCTGTTGCCCCGCGGCAAAGTTGGGACTCAAGGCCGCGAGCAGCGCGCCGGCTGTGATGCCAGCCGTGGCGAATTTTTGGGCACCTTCCAGAAAGCCGCGCCGGTCTATCGTGCCGTGCACATAGGCATCAAACAGAATCAGCAGTTCCTGGTCAAAATCCTGGGCAGTTTTACGTTCCATCGGAGTCTCCTGAAGAACTTCCAGCATATTGGTTTGCTGGAGGGTTGGCAAAAAGTGCCGGTCAAGCCCACAGCACGGATGGGCAAAGCAAGAATTGCCATTTGCTATTAAAAGTGTAGCTAATTAGCCGCGTATCCATTGAGGATGAGTCCTTTTCCTGGCCCAAATTGCTGGCAAAGCGGAAAATCCTGTTTAAATAGCGCCTTGGGACGGCCGCTGCAGAATTTGAACATCGCGCGTGGGCTGTGACTGACTGCTACTGACCGCTGTCGCCGCAGTTGTAGCACGCCCGTTCCGCTTGCGCAAAAAATGGGAGGACAACATCGTGAACCTGACGACATTTCTGATGACGTTGCTGGGCATTGCCGTGGGCATGCTGGCGGGCGCCTTGCTTTACGCCTGGCGGTTGCGGCGGGAAGCCAGCGAAAGGTTGCGCTTGCCTTCCACCTGGCCGCTCAAGGCGCGCGGGGTGGTGACGACCCAGGAGCAGAACGTCTGGACGTGGTTGCGCAGCACGTTTCCTGACCATATGGTGATGGTGAAGGTTCCGGTGCTGCGTTTTACCATTCCGCTCGAGAGGCGTGAGCGGGAAGGCGGCAAGGACCCGGGCGAGCGATGGCTGGAACTCCTCAACGGCGTTTATACGACCTTCACCGTCTGCACGACGGACGGCAAGGTGGTGGGGTGTGTGGATGTGCCGGGCAAGCGCGGCTTCAACCAGGCTGGCCGTGATATGAAGGATTCGCTGCTGTCGGATTGCGGCATACCTTTCATCATCGTTTACGCAACCCATCTGCCCAAGGGTGATGCATTGCGTGCCGCCTTCCTGGGGGAAATCCCGGGGCACGTGGGTCAGGAGGACCAGGACCACCAGGAGACTCGCGTCGGTGATACCCGCTTCCATGATGAACTGGATGCCTTTACCCAGCAGCGGGTCAAAACCGCCAAAGAGGCTGCTCTGCAAGAAATCAACAAGGACAGCCATCAGGGCGCACAGTCCGGCAAAAACAGCAACATCGGGTTTAGCGCCGATGGCGCAGGCACCATCCGGTCGCCCGACAATGCAGACCGGTTTGCCACGCAGTGGGATGACTCTTTCATCCAGCCGCTGGACACGCGGCCTGCCAAGCTTGAGTAAGGAAACACGTTAATGCTGGCGGCTCAGGCGCGGGTGGCCGGTTTCCCCGGTCATCCTCGCATGGAGGTCACGCTGTGAGCAGGCTGGGGCTGACCCGCGACAAGATCTACAAAACCGTGGCGCGGCAACTCCATGGCACGGTGCCTTGCTGGGTTTGCGGTGAGCACGTGACGCCCCAGGCGGCGACCCTGGAGCACATTCAACCCCTGAGTGCAGGTGGCAACAGCCATGTGGAGAATCTGGCCATCAGCCATGAGGTCTGCAATGGCCAGCGACATGCGGCGGGCACGGTTCCGGCCTCGGCCGGGTCTCCCGGGCGGGTACTCAGGCGGGCCGCCACGGAGCCTTGAGGAAGCCGTGAAGAGCGGCGAATACCGGTGAGCACCGGTGAATGCCCGGTAAGGCGAGGCAAAGCGGGGCAGGCCACCAATACCGCCGCCGTTCACATCGCTGTTCATGTCGCTGTTCACGCCGGTGCTGCTGTCCGTTTTGCTTGTTGCGACCAGTCCACCTAGCAAGCTGCCATGGCGCTACGCCGCAAGTTCAACTTCATCCGTCAAAAAGCCGCCGCTCTGGTGGGCCCACAGCCGCGCATACAGGCCGCCGCTCGCCAGCAGGGTGCGGTGGCTGCCTTCTTCCACAATGCGGCCCTGGTCCAGCACGATCAGCCGGTCCATGGCGGCAATCGTTGAGAGGCGGTGCGCAATCGCAATCACCGTTTTGCCCTGCATCAGGGTGTTCAGGCTGCTCTGGATGGCGATTTCCACCTCGGAGTCGAGCGCGCTGGTGGCCTCATCGAGCAGCAGGATAGGGGCGTCCTTGAGCATGACGCGTGCAATTGCAATGCGCTGGCGCTGCCCGCCCGAGAGCTTGACGCCGCGCTCACCCACGTGGGCGTCGTAGCCCTTGCGGCCATGCGGGTCTGTCAGGCTGGCAACAAAGCCGTCGGCTTCCGCGCGCCGGGCGGCTATCCGCATCTCCGCTTCGGTCGCGCCGGGACGGCTGTAGGTGATGTTGTCCCGTACCGAACGGTGCAGCAGCGAGGTGTCCTGCGTGACCATGCCGATGTGGCTGCGCAGGCTGTCCTGCGTTACGCCGGCAATGTCCTGCTCATCGATCAGCACGCGGCCGGCGTTGAGGTCGTGAAAACGCAGCAGCAGGTTGACCAGCGTGGATTTGCCCGCGCCGGAACGGCCAATGAGGCCGATTTTTTCGCCAGGCTTCACGGTCAAGGTGAGACCGTCAATGACGCGCGGCCCCTCGCCATAACGGAAGCCGACCTGCTCGAAGCGGACCTCGCCGCGCGGCACGTCGAGCACGGTGGCGTCTGGCCTGTCGACAATCGCGCGCGGCCGTGACAGGGTGTTGATGCCATCCTGCACCGTGCCCACGCTTTCAAACAGGCTGGTCATCTCCCACATGATCCAGTGCGACATGCCTTGCAGCCGCAGGGCCATGGCCGTGGCCGCCGCGACGGCGCCGGCACCGACCTGGCCCAGGCTCCAGAGCCACAGCGAGGTGCCCGCCATGCCGAGAATCAGGCCCATGCTCAGGGCATGGTTGACGATTTCAAATGCGCTGACCAGCCGCATCTGGCTGTAGCCGGTGTTCATGAACTCCTGCATGGCCGAGCGGGCGAAGGCGGCCTCGCGCTGGGTGTGCGAGAACAGCTTGACGGTGGTGATGTTGGTGTAGGCGTCGGTGATGCGGCCGGTCATCAGCGAGCGCGCATCGGCCTGTTGCTTGCCGATGTGGCCCAGCCGCGGCACAAAGAAGCAGAGCGACGCGATGTAGAGCGTCAGCCAGGCCAGGAAGGGGGCAATCAGCTTGATGTCGAAGGCAGCGGCCAGCACGGTCATGGTCGCCACATAGACCGCCATGGCCACCAGCACGTCGGCCAGCACAAACAGCGTGTCGCGCACAGCCAGCGCGGTCTGCATCACCTTGGTGGTCAGGCGTCCGGCGAACTCATCCTGGTAAAAAGCCATGCTCTGGCCCAGCATCAGCCGGTGAAAATTCCAGCGCAGGCGCATCGGGAAGTTGATGGCCACCGTCTGGTGCTTGACGATGGTCTGCAGCGCCACCAGCACAATGCTGCCCACCACAATCCACGCCAGCACGGTGAGGGTGGCGCCGTGGTCAAGCCACAAGCGTGCCGGTTCGGCCTTGCCCAGCCAGTCCACGATATGGCCCAGCATGGCAAACATCAGCGCTTCAAAGGCCGATATTGCGGCAGCCAGCAGGGCCAGCACCAGGATATAGCCGCGGGCGCCGCGGCTGCACGCCCAGATGAAGGCGATGAAGCCCTTGGGCAGCACGACCGGCTCGGCCTCCGGGTAGGCGTGCAGCAGCCTTTCGAATTTCCTGAACAGGGGCATGGCGGCGGTGCCGGCCTATTTCACGAGTTCCAGCAGCCGGTCCAGCCCGCCCTGGTTGATGGCAACCATGGCTTGCTCGCGCACCCTCGGCTTGGCGTGATAAGCCACCGACAAACCGGCTTCACCCATCATGGGCAGGTCGTTGGCGCCGTCGCCCATGGCAATGGCCTGCCGCGGGCTGATGCCCAGCTTGCCGCAGGTCTCGAGCAGCATCTTGCGCTTTTCCTCGCCGTCGCAAATATCGCCCCAGGGCTGGTCGACCATGCGGCCGGTCAGCAGGCCGTCCTTGATCTCGAGGACGTTGGAGCGGGTGTAGTCAATGCCCAGCTCGTCCCGGATGCGGTCGGTGAAAAAGGTGAAACCACCGCTCACCAGCAGCACCTTCAGGCCGGCATCCTTGCAGGCTTGCACCAGCCTGGCGGCGCCGGGGTTGAGTTTGAGGCGCGTACGGTAGACCTCGTCCATGCTGGCGGCGCTGACACCCTTGAGCAGGGCCACGCGCTGGCGAAGGCTTTCCTTGTAGTCGGTGATTTCACCGCGCATGGCCGCCTCGGTGATGGCCGCCACTTCTGCCTTGCGGCCGGCCGCGTCGGCAATTTCGTCCACGCATTCGATGTTGATCAACGTGGAGTCCATGTCGAAGGCAACCAGCTTGAAGTCGCCGAGTTTCAGATCGGGTATGGCGACGTTGACGACGAGGCCGGGGGAGATTTCAGCAGGATTCATGCGGTGGCAGTTTCTTTGGTGGGTTGTCCGAGTGAGCGCAGGATATCGCGCACCATTTGCGCGCGGTCTTTGGGGTTTTCCAGCCCGCGCTCTATGCGCAGCTTGTCGTTGCCGGCCAGTTTGATGTGCCGGTTTTTCTGGATGAGCTGCATGATGGCCATCGAGTCGATCGGCGGGTCCTTTTTGAATGTGATGTTGATCACACCCGGTGCCGCATCCACCTTGACCACGCCATACGGCCTGGCGATCACGCGCAGCCGGTGCACGTCGATCAGCGTCTGTGCCTGCGGTGGCAGCTTGCCGAAGCGGTCCACAATCTCTTCCAGCAGCGCGTCGATCTGGTCGGTGTTTTTGGCGGTGGCCAGCTTCTTGTAAAAACTCAGGCGCAGGTGCACATCGCCGCAATAGTCGTTGGGCAACAGTGCCGGAGCATGCAGGTTGATCTCGGTCGTCACGCTCAGGGGCGACAGCAGGTCCGGCTCGCGGCCGGCCTTGAGGGACGCCACGGCTTCGCTGAGCATCTCGTTGTACAGCTGAAAGCCTACCTCCATCATGTTGCCGCTCTGGCTTTCACCGAGTACCTCGCCGGTGCCGCGGATTTCCAGGTCATGCATGGCCAGGTAAAAGCCCGAGCCGAGTTCTTCCATCTGCTGGATCGCTTCAAGCCGCTGGCTGGCCTGCTTGGTCAGGCCTTCGATGTCCGGCACCATCAGGTAGGCATACGCCTGGTGGTGGCTGCGGCCGACGCGCCCGCGCAACTGATGCAACTGCGCCAGGCCGAACTTGTCGGCGCGGCTCATCACGATGGTGTTGGCACTGGGCACGTCAATACCGGTTTCGATGATGGTGGAGCACAGCAGCAGGTTGTAGCGCTGGGCCACGAAGTCCTTCATCACGCGTTCCAGCTCACGCTCGGGCATCTGTCCGTGGGCCACCGCAATGCGCGCTTCCGGCAGGACTTCCTCCAGCTTCTGGCGGCGGTTTTCAATCGTATCCACTTCATTGTGAAGAAAGTACACCTGCCCGCCGCGCTTGAGTTCGCGCAGCACGGCTTCGCGGATCACGCCGTTGTTTTCGCTGCGCACGAAGGTCTTGATCGCAAGCCGGCGCTGCGGCGCGGTGGCGATCACGCTCAGGTCGCGCAGGCCTTCCAGCGCCATGCCCAGCGTGCGCGGAATCGGTGTGGCGGTCAGCGTCAGCACATCGACTTCGGCCCGAATGGCCTTCATCTTTTCCTTGTGGCGCACGCCAAAGCGGTGCTCCTCATCGATGACCAGCAAGCCCAGCCGCTGGAACTTCACGTCCTGGCTGAGCAGCTTGTGGGTACCCACGACAATGTCGACACTGCCGTCGGCGAGACCCTTGATGGCCGCGGTGATTTCCCTGGCGGACCTGAAGCGGCTCATCTCGGCAACCTTCACCGGCCACTTGGCAAACCGGTCCACCAGCGTCTGGTAGTGCTGCTCGGCCAACAGGGTGGTGGGTGCCAGCAGGGCCACCTGCTTGCCGCCGGTGATCGCAATGAAGGCGGCGCGCAGGGCGACCTCGGTCTTGCCGAAGCCCACGTCGCCGCAAACCAGCCGGTCCATCGGGCGCGGGCTGATCATGTCCTGGATCACGGCATGTATGGCGGCGCGCTGGTCAGCGGTTTCTTCAAAGCCGAAGTCGTTGGAAAAGGCTTCATAGTCGCCCGGCGAATAGCGAAATGCAT
The DNA here is from genome assembly GCF_056400945.1 of Polaromonas sp. P4_H1. Lineage (NCBI taxonomy): Bacteria > Pseudomonadati > Pseudomonadota > Betaproteobacteria > Burkholderiales > Comamonadaceae > Polaromonas > Polaromonas sp. P4_H1. The sequence continues at coordinate 7,613 of NZ_JBFUKG010000006.1, forward strand.
GGCCTTCGCGCGCCGCGCGGCGGGCATAAATGTTCAGCAGCTCGGCGGCGGAGTCGCGTATCTGTTCGGCCGCCTTGCGCTTGGCTTTTTCCCACTGGCCGCTGCCCAGCCGGTGCAGCGGCGCTTCTTCGGCGCTGACGCCGGTGTAGCGGCTGATCAGGTGCAGCTGGCTGACAGGCACGTACAGCGTGGCCTTGTCGGCATATTCCAGGTGCAGGAATTCCTGGAGCGAGGGCGTGCCGTCCGGATTTTTGTCCTGTCCCAGGTCCATGTTGATCAGCCCCCTGTAGCGGCCGATGCCGTGGGCGCTATGGACCACCGGGTCGCCGACATTCAGTTCGGAGAGGTCCTTGATCAGGGCTTCAACGTCGCTGACCTGTTCCTGCTTTTTGTTGCGCCTGCGGGTGGTGACACCGGCGGCAAACAGCTCGGTCTCGGTGACGAAGTCGATGCCTTCCTCGAGCCAGCTGAAGCCGATATTCAGCGCGGCCGTGGCGATGCCGAGTTTTTCGTCGCTGGCCTGGAAATCCTCGAGTGAGTCGAAGGCGGGCGGACTGACATTGCTGGCGCGCAGAAAGTCGAGCAGGCTTTCGCGGCGGCCATCGCTTTCGGCCAGCACGAGCACGCGATGCGCCGTGTTGCGCACGTGCCCCTTGAAGCGGGCCAACGGGTCTTCGGCGCCACGCACGACGGCCATGTCGTCGAGTTTCTGGAAGTGGGCATTGCCCTCCACATCTTCCACCGAGGGGCGCAGGGCGAGTTGTGCGTAGCCATTGGCCCGTGCGTAAAACTGCTCGCTGCCCAGAAACAGCGACTCGGGCGGCAAGGCTGGCCGGTCGGGCGCATCCCGCACCAGCCGGTAGCGGTCTTTGGTGTCCTGCCAGAAGCGCTGGAAAGCCGGCTCCAGGTCTCCATGCAACACGACCGTGGCATCGCTGCCCAGGTAGTCGAACACGGTGGCGGTCTCGTCAAAAAACAGCGGCAGGTAGTACTCGATGCCGGCCGTGGCGACGCCGTTGCCCATGTCCTTGTAGATGCGGCTCTTGGTCGGGTCGCCATCCAGCAGTTCGCGCCAGCGTTTCCGGAATTTGGCGCGTGCATCGTCGTCCATCGGAAACTCGCGGCCCGGCAGGAGGCGGACTTCCGGCACCGGGTAGAGGCTGCGCTGGCTGTCCGGGTCAAAGGTGCGGATGCTGTCAATCTCGTCGTCAAACAGATCGACGCGAAAGGGCACCAGCGAGCCCATCGGAAACAGGTCAATCAGTCCGCCGCGCACTGCGTATTCGCCCGGGCTCACCACCTGGGTGACGTGGCTGTAGCCTGCCAGGGTGAGTTGGGCCTTCAGGCGGGTTTCGTCGAGTTTTTGCTTGACCTTGAATTCGAAGGTGTAGCCCGCCAGAAAGCTCGGTGGCGCCAGGCGGTAAAGCGCGGTGGTCGCTGGCACGATCACCACGTCGGCACCGGTGTCCTTGTCGCGCTGCGAAATGCGCCACAGCGTGGCAAGCCGCTCGCTGATCAGGTCCTGGTGTGGCGAGAAGGTGTCGTAGGGCAGGGTCTCCCAGTCGGGGAACAGGGCGTAGCGTAGATCCGGCGCAAAAAAAGCCATCTCGTCCATCAGGCGCTGCGCGGTGGTGGCATCCGACGTGATGATGGCCGTGAGCTTGCCGGCCGCTTTCTCGCGCTGTCCCAGGCGGGCCAGCAGCAGGGCATCGGCGGAACCGGCGGGCTGTGGCAGGGTGTAGCGTTTGCCGCAAACGAGTGGAGGTAGATGCATTAATCGGTGCGCCGTCGTTAGGTCGGGTGAGGCAATCAAAAATTGTGCGGCGAAAAGTTGCGTTAAAAAATGACGAGAAAAGTGGCGGGAAAAACTGCGGGAAAAAGCAAGGCACCCCAAACCATTCGGAGTAGGGTGCTTCCAGCCTTCAGAATGAGGATTTTAGAATCTATGATGAGGCGATGACGGCAACCAGCGCAAATTCCCTCAATTCGTCCAATTCGTCCAATTCGCCCTCCGTGTCCCGGTTTTTTGCCCTGATTCCCTGTGCCGGGCACGGCAGTCGCGCCGGAACGCCCGGCGCCAAGCAGTACGAGGTGATTGCCGGCCGGGCCATGGTGTTGCATACGCTGGCGGCTTTTTCAGATGTGGAGCGACTTTCCGGCACGCTGGTGGTGGTGGCGCCGGGAGATCTTTTTTTTGATCAGACCCCGGGCAAGCTATTCGATGTGGCCGCCTGTGGGGGTGGCAGCCGCGCCGAGAGTGTGCGCAATGGCCTCCAGGCACTGCTCGACGGTGGTGCCGAAGCGCACGACTGGGTGCTGGTCCACGACGCCGCCCGCTGCCTGATTACTGCTGCGCAAATCAACCAGCTGATGGATGCCTGCGAGCACGACGATGTGGGCGGTTTGCTTGCGCACAAGCTGCCCGACACGCTCAAGGCGGAAGCGGGCGGGCGCGTGGCGGCCACCATTGACCGAGGCGATAAATGGCTGGCCCAGACCCCACAAATGTTTCGCATTGGGGCGTTGAGCCGGGCGCTCGACATGGCCGGCCCTGCCGTGACCGACGAATCCAGTGCCATGGAAGCCATGGGCCTGGCGCCGAAACTGGTGGCGGGCAGCGCGCAAAATTTCAAGGTGACTTACCCCGAAGACTTTGCGCTGGCCGAGGCGATTTTGCTCACGCGCAACGGTAGACCGTGAAGACCTGAATCCATTGACCGGCCCTCATTGACCATCGACTAACGACTAACGACTAACGACTAACGACTAACGACTAACGACTAACGACTAACGACTAACCACTAACGACCATCGATCGCCCAGGAGGCGATTACTTTCTTTTTTCATGTGAAAGCGAATGCCATGAATTCCGTGCCGCCCACCCCAGTCAGTCCGCTTCCCAATTTCCGTATCGGCGAAGGCTGGGATACGCACGCGCTGGTTGCCGGGCGCAAGCTCATCATCGGCGGTGTTGAAATTCCACATCCAGTGGGCTTGCTGGGGCATTCGGATGCCGATGTGCTCTTGCACGCCATTACCGATGCTTTGCTGGGCGCGGCCGGATTGGGTGACATTGGCAGCCATTTCCCGGACACTGATGCGCGTTTCAAGGGCGCCGATTCCATGGTGCTGCTGGCTGAAGCCGGGCGGCTGCTGGCCGAGCGGGGCCACAAGATCGGCAACATAGACAGCACCGTGATTGCGCAGGCCCCCAAACTTGCCCCGCACATTCCTGCGATGCGCGCGCGGATCGCGCAAGCGCTGAGCCTGGAACCAGGGCAGGTGAATGTCAAGGCCAAGACCGCCGAGAAGATGGGGCCGGTCGGACAGGGGCTGAGCATGGAAGCCCGTGCCGTGGTGCTACTGTACTGACGCTATATTTTTAATAGCATTGAGCTGATTATTTATGGGCCTCTGGTCTTTTTTTGATGAGTGTGTGGACCGGTGCACCCCGCAAGGGCCTCAGCTTCTGCGCAGCTTGATATGCGCGGCCAGCCCGCCCGATCCGGTGTTGGTCAGGCCAAACACGCCGCCCATGCGCTGGACCGTTTTCTCGACAATCGCCAGGCCCAGGCCAGCACCAGTCGCAGCCGTGCGCGCTGCATCGCCGCGGAAAAACGGGCGTGTGAGTTTGGGCAGGGTATCCGGGGCCACACCCATGCCGTGGTCGCGCACCCTGAGCAGCACCCATTGGTCCCGGACTTTGGCAGCAATGTCGACCACGGCCACGCCGGTTTCGGCTGTTTTGCCATAGCGCCGGGCATTTTCAAGCAGGTTGGAAATGACGCGCAAGAGTTCGACCTCGTCGGCCAGGACGGCCAGGTCGTCGGGAACGGTCACGGTGACCCGCATGTCGTCATAGTCGGCGACGGCGTATACCGCCGCCTCGATCACGGCGTTGAGCGATACCGCCTCAAGGCGCGCCGGCTCGGGCCGGGCGTAGTCGAGAAATTTGTCAATGATGGCGTCGAGCTGGGTGATGTCGGCCGCCATATGGTCGCGCGCATCCTTGTCGGCCACGCTCATTTCGGTCTCCAGCCGAAGGCGTGCCAGCGGAGTACGCAAGTCATGGGAGATACCTGCCAGCATGATGACCCGGTCCTGCTCGATTTTGGACAGCTGCTCGGCCATGCGGTTAAAGCCGATATTGACCTCGCGGATTTCGCTGGTGGCTACTTTTTCGTCGAGCAGGCTCGCGTCAAAATCTCCATCCCGCATGCGGCTGGCCGCGAATGACAGCTGCTTGAGCGGGCGGTTGATCAGGCGCGCGATGAAGGCGGCCCCGGCCAGTGACAGGATCGCCGCGGTGATGAGCCAGATCACCCAGGTGCTGCCTCGGGAAGGCCCCACCTTGGAAGGATCGGTGAGCAGCCAGTAGGCGTCTCCGTCGATCGTGAAGCCGACCCACAGGCCTTTCTGGCCGTTGACAGTGCCGGCGACGACTGTGTTGGCGCCCAGGCGCGCCTGAAGCTCCTGGGTGATGCGTTCGCCGAGTTCATCGTCGCTTTCAAAGAGTTGGAACTTGTCCTTGGGTTCACGCGGCGTGATGCGTACGCGCTCCTCGTCGGCCAGCGTTTTGATCAGCGACACACGGGCAATCGAATCGGAATAGCGCAAGGCAGCACGGCTCAGGTTCACCAGCGATGCCAGTTGTTGGGCGCTTTGAATGGCGCGCGGCTCCGACTCCAGCGCGCGGAAGGTTTGAAGCCAGGCCACGATGGAACCGAGCAGCAGCAGCGACAGAAAGAAAAAGGTCCGCCAGAACAGGCTGAAACCCCGCCGTGGGCGCATTTCCAGCGGAGCGGGCGCAGTTTCAAGCGGTATCGGGTTGGTGGCGTCCATAAAGGTGGTTAGGCATGCCGCAAGGGCGCAAGGATGGACGTGAGTCTCGCCGGGTGCCGGTCAGGTCAGCGTGGACAGCCGGCACCTCCCTGCAAGACGTGGGGTGGGTGAGACCTGGCGTATCAGTTGGTTCCATCCGGTACAAAAACGTAGCCGATACCCCAGACCGTCTGTATGTAGCGGGGAACGGCTGCGTCCACCTCGATCAGCTTGCGCAGGCGCGAGACCTGCACGTCCAGGCTGCGGTCGAAAGGTTCGAACTCGCGGCCGCGCGCCAGTTGCGCCAGCTTTTCCCGGGAAAGCGGTTGGCGTGGATGGCGCACCAGGGTTTTCAGCATGGCGAATTCGCCAGTGGTCAGCGGTAGTTCTTCGCCGTTTTTATGCAGGGTCCGCAGGCCCATATCGAACGAAAACGGTCCAAAGGTAATCACTTCCTGGTCGCTGGACGGCGCACCCGGCACTTCGGCCGTGGGCCGGCGGCGCAGCACCGCGTGGATGCGGGCCAGCAGCTCTCGTGGGTTGAAGGGTTTGGCCAGGTAGTCGTCGGCGCCAACTTCCAGGCCGACGATGCGGTCCACATCTTCACCTTTGGCGGTCAGCATGATGATGGGCGTGCGGTCGTTGGCGGCGCGCAGGCGGCGGCAAATGGAGAGACCGTCTTCACCGGGCATCATCAAGTCCAGCACAATCAGGTCGACAGCGTCGCGCAGCATGATGCGGTTCAGGGCCTTGCTGTCTTCGGCAAGAATGACTTCAAAGCCCTCTTGGGCCAGGTAGCGGCGCAACAGGTCGCGAATGCGGGCGTCGTCGTCAAGGATGAGAATCTTGTCGGCACGGGCAGTGGGTTGAGCTTGGGTCATAGTCATCCGGTATTTGTAACAGAGCCATTTTGAAGGCTGAAAACGTCCGATGTCTCTTTTTTCACTTCCTTTGACACACTGTTACAAAAGTTGCGGCGAAATGCAAGGGGCACATAGAGCGGATGGGTATGTCGTTCAATCTCACGGATGTGATCAAAGGTGACCAAAAGCGAACTTCAACGCTGCCACGCCGTAACTGCGATATGGCCGGACCGGTGTTCGCTCCGGTTTCGCTTCAGGCTTGCCAATGACCGGTGCGTGTGAGCCCGGGCACCTTCACGGTGGGTGGTCGCCTGGGCCTGGAATTGCGCAGTTTCTGTAGACCTGATTTCCACTATTCACTGTTTCTTCACTGCCCGAAAGGTAATCACTTGATGCGTACTCAAAAATGGATAGCTGCTTGCCTGCTCATGGCAGGCGCTGCAGGCGTTTTGGCCCAAACCACGCCGCGGGAGCCCCTGCAAAATGTGGCTCAGTTGTCGGCCAGCGGGTCGGTAGAGGTACAGCAGGATCTGCTGTCAATTTCAATGAGCACCACGGTAGGCGGAACCGATGCAGGCGCGGTGCAAACCCAGCTCAAGCAGGCGCTTGATACCGCGCTGGCCCAGGCCCGGCAGGCCGCTGCCCCCGGCCAGATGGATGTGCGGACCGGCAATTTCAGCCTGTACCCGCGCTACGGCAAGGACGGCAAGATCAATGGCTGGCAGGGTTCCACTGAATTGGTGCTTGAAGGGCGGGATTTTTCACGCATTACCAGCACGGCTGGCAAGATACAGACCCTGACGCTGGCGAACGTCAGCTTCGCCTTGAGTCGTGAGCAGCGTGCCAGAGTCGAAGGTGAAGCCCAGGCGCTGGCGATCGAGCGCTTCAAGGCCAAAGCCGGCGAGGTATCGAAAAGCTTCGGCTTTAACAGCTACACGCTGCGCGAGGTGGCCATCACTGCCAACGACCAGGGCTATCCCCCCCGTCCGCGCATGATGGCCATGCAGGCCAAGGGCGATATGGCGGAAGCGGCCGTTCCTGTGGAGGCCGGCAAGAGCACGGTACTGGTGAGCGTGAGTGGATCAGTCCAGATGAAGTAGCGGGTTCCCCGCATACCATGCACCATGCCCCTTTCGGGGAAATTCCTCAGGCCGCTGACAGGCGGTTTTTACGTGCAATCACCACTGCACGCAGGTGATCGTAAATCCAGTTGAAGGCAAAGGTGTAGGGCAGGAAAAACAGCACGATGCCAATGTCCAGCACAAATGCTGCCCACAGGCCGATGTCCAGCCACCAGGCGGCCAGCGGCACGACCGCCAGGATCAGGCCGATTTCAAACAGCACGGAATGAACGGCGCGGGCCAACAGGGTGCGCCGAAAGCCCAGGCGGCGCTGTGCCCGATCAAATAGCGCATTGAACGCCATGTTCCAGGCCATTGCAATCAGCGAGATCATCAGCGTCAGCAAACCCATGTGGGCCAGCGAATAGCCGAGCAGCCAGGTGCCCAATGGCGCGCAGATGGCGATCGCCACCACTTCGAACCCGAGGGCGTGGAAAAAACGTTCCTTGACTGATTTTTGGTGATTCATGGTGCGTTTCGATGGCTACTTTTTTGCTTTTGTTTTTTTGTCTTAAAGATGATTTGCAGAAGGATTTTCATCGATATTTTGGATATATTTAAATCAATAACCATCTAGAAAATAGATGGATTAATAGGTGGATTAATAAATGGAATTGATCATTGATGTGATGGAGTGAGGAGACAGGCTGATGCGTCATTCCCCCGAAGCCCTGACGGCTTTTGCCGAGGCGGCCACCTTGGGCTCGTTTTCTGCGGCGGCCCGCAAGCTTGGCAAGAGCCAGTCGACAGTCAGCAGCGCCATTGCGAACCTGGAAATCGACCTGGGCCTCGCACTCTTTGACCGAAGCAGCCGCAAGCCCACCTTGACAGAAGGGGGGCGCGTGGTACTGGGCAAGGTCCGGGAGATTCTTGCCGCCAGCGACCGGCTGGACCGTGCCGCGAGCGAGTTGGGGGGAGGGCTCGAAGCCAGGCTCAGCGTGGTGTGGTCAGACACCTACCAGTCTGACCGTTTTGAGGACATGCTCATGGCTTTCGAGCGGCGCTTTCCCGATCTGGAGTTCGAGTGCCTGATTGCCGAGCACGGTGACCTGGTCTCGCTGGTGCAAACCGGGCGGGCACAGATTGGCGTGGTCGCCGCGCAAAACGTTTACCCGCCGGATATTGGCGCGGCCACGCTCGCCGAGCAGTCGGAGATCACGCTGTTTGTGGCCACAAACCACCCTTTGGCCAGCCTGAAGGACATCACGCCGGAGGTGCTGGCCAATTACCGGCAGCTGAGGCTGGACACCTACCTGGAGCAGGCTACCCAGACGATGTCCTCGGCACGTCGGGCCTGGTCGGCGCCCAGCTATCTCATGCTGCTGGAGATGGCCGTGCTGGGTTTCGGCTGGGCGGCCATTCCGCGCTGGATGGTGACCCGTTTTGCCTTGGGTAGCCTGGTCGAACTGGACGCACGGGGTTGGCCGCAGCGGGTGCCGGTTGATGCCGTCTGGTCGCGGCAACGACCGTTGGCGCGCGCCGGGACCTGGCTGCTGCAGGAGATGCTGGCGCCGCTGGCACCGCCTGTAAAGGCCTTGTCCAGGAAATAACCGGAACAGAAGTGACAGGAACAGGCGGCCGCTCATGAAAAAGCCTGCAAACCTTGTGTGGCCTGCAGGCTTGGAGTGAAAGGGCGGGAGAACCCGCCGGTAGCTTAGAAGCGGTAGCGCAAACCGACGGTGGTGGCGCTGATGCGGTCGCGGTCCCCACCGGCGAACTTCAGCTTGTGCTCGTCATATTGCAGTACCGCCGACCAGTTGGGGTTGAAGGCATATTCCGCTCCAATGCCGTATGACACGCCAAAGCCTTTCTCGCTGCCCGAGGCAATGCCCGAAGCGGGTGCGGCGGAAACGCTGGTGCGGCCATACGTTGTCCCGAGCTTGCCCAGCAGGTTGAAGGCGTTGCTCAGCGGGAACTTGCCCACCAGGCTCAGGTTGACGCCTTTGGCCTTGGTATTGCCGCCGGCACGGCTGACGTTACCGAAGTCGGTGTAACCCAATTCCAGACCAAAATTGCTGCTGAAGTAGCTTCCGGCGTAAATGTTGTAGGCGGTGTCGTGCTTGTCTGAGGGAAAAATGCCTGCGCCATTGCTCAGCGAGAAGTCAGATCGCCCGGCGTTGAATCCGACGTAACCGGCACCGGGTGAGTAAAAGGAGTAATTGCTGCTCGAACTGCTTTGTGCCTGAGCACCTGTGGCGGCTGCCAATGCGGCAACAGCCAGTACGGTGCCTGAAAACATTCGGGTCAATGATTGCATGGTGCTTCCTTTTTCCTTGAGTGGATGGATTGATGACAACCTCCGGGCGGGAGGCTGTTTGTTATGAAATACCAGCTAAAAATTTAGGCAAACATTTGTGTCGCGCCTGTGGGCATAAAAAGCGAATTTTTGTAGGACAAACGGCAATTTTGGAAGGGCATTGCGTCTGGCGGGGCCGGGCGGTGCTTTATCCAGCCCGGCCATGTGATTTGCTGAAAAGGGTTGATGCGCCATGCCGCAAAGGCTGCTGCTAAAGTTGGGCAATGCAGTTCATCACTCACTTGCCGGGAAGCAGCGCCCTGATACTCGATTCTCCCCACAGCGGCACTGCTTATCCGCCGGATTTCCTGCCTGCATGCGAGATGCAGACACTGCGGCAGGCCGAAGACACGCATGTCGAAAAGCTGTATGACTTTGCGCCCGCCCTGGGCGTGCACTGGATCGAGGCCCACTTTCCGCGCAGCTACCTTGACGTCAACCGCAATACCACCGAAGTGGATGTGACGCTGTTTGATGCGCCCTGGCCGGGTCCGGTGGAAACCGATCCGAAAATACTGTCCAAGGTCCGCCTGGGCAAAGGGCTGATCTGGCGCACCACGGATGACGGTGTGCCTATTTATGGACGAAAGCTCGCAGTGGCTGAAGTGCAGGCGCGCATCGAGCAGTGCTGGACACCCTACCACACGGCGGTCGCGCAAGCCATTGATGCGGCTCACCAGCAGCACGGCTACAGCATCCACATCAATTGCCATTCCATGCCCGCCATTGCTTCGAGCCAATCCACCGACTTTCCGGGCGAGAAGCACGCGGACTTTGTGGTCGGCGACCGCGACGGCAGCACGGCCCATGAGGCCTTGTCCGGGCTGATTTGCCAGCACCTGCGTGAACTCGGCTACACGGTGGCTTACAACCACCCGTACAAAGGTGTGGAACTGGTGCGCCGCTACAGCAACCCCGCGCAACACCGGCACAGCATCCAGCTGGAAATCAACCGCAAGCTCTACATGGACGAGGCGACGCTTGAGATCACGCAGGGGTTCGAGGCGCTGAAAGCGCATCTGCGCTCGCTGGTCAATCTTCTGCTGCAAACCGATCCGCGCCTGCTTTGATGGTCCCCCTGCAAACAAATGCTGGTGCAGTACCGGGTACCGTGTATCTGATACCGCGTGGCGAATGCATTCAACTGCCCGGCCGACATGATTACCTTCTTTAACGAGCACCACCAGGCTCACGCCCCTGAATTCGAATTTTTCCGGGGAGAACGTGTGCCGTGCTTTGAGACCCCGGCACGCGCCGAGTATGTCAAAGCCAGCCTCGCATCCCGCGGCCATACATTGCGCACTGCGCAGATGGACAGCCGCACGGTGTTGGCCAGGGTGCATGCGCCGCGCTACCTGGCGTTTCTGGAATATGCATGGCGGGACTGGGCCGCGCAGGAAGCCGGCAATGACCAGCGCCAGCCCTTTCCTTCCGTCTGGCCAGTGCGAACCCTGCGCAGCGATGTGGAGCCCGTGAATTTCATCGCCCGGCTGGGCCTGTATTCGATGGACAACGGCTCGCCGCTCGCCGCAGGCACCTGGATCGCCGCCAAGGCCGGCGCGGATGCCGCCGCCAGCGGGGCCGCTTTGCTGGCGGGTGGAAATAGCGGTGAACGGGCCGTGTTTTGCTGCAGCCGCCCACCCGGCCACCACGCCGGGCCGGATTTCATGGGTGGCTATTGTTTTTTGAACAACGCGGCGGTGGCTGCCCAGGCGCTGCGCGATGGCGGCGCGGCGCGGGTGGCCGTGCTCGACGTGGACTACCACCACGGCAACGGCACGCAAAGCATTTTTTACGACCGTGCCGATGTGCTGTTTATCAGTTTGCACGGTGATCCGTTGACCGAATACCCGTTCTACCTGGGCCACGCCGATGAGACCGGCGTTGGCGAGGGCGCCGGGTTCAACCTGAACCTGCCACTGCCTGCGGGATGCACGGCGGCGCGCTGGTTTGACGCGCTGGAGCACGCCTGCCTTCGCATCGCGGCTTTTGGGGCGGACGCGCTGGTGGTTTCGCTGGGGCTGGACACTTTCTGCGAAGACCCGATCTCCAAATTCGCCCTTCAGGCCGGTGACTTCAGCCGCCTGGGCGAGCGCCTGGGCAGGCTTGGCCTGCCGACGGTGTTTGTGCTGGAGGGCGGTTATGCTGCCGCCGCGCTGGGCACCAATGCGGTGAACGTGATTGAAGGCTTTGAGGGCACCTGAATGGACCAGATCGATTGCGTGGTGATAGGTGCGGGCGTGGTGGGCCTGGCGGTGGCGCGCGCGCTGGCGTTGCAAGGAAGGGAAGTGATGGTGCTGGAGGCGGCGGATGCGATTGGCACCGGCACCAGCTCGCGCAACAGCGAAGTGATTCATGCCGGCATCTACTACCCGCAAGGCTCGCTCAAGGCCCGGCTGTGCGTGGAGGGCAAGGAACTGCTTTACGCCTATTGCGCCGAACGGGGCATTGGCCACAGCCGCTGCGGCAAACTGATTGTGGCGACCAGCGATGCACAGGTGGCGCAACTGCAAGGCATCATCGCCAAGGCGGCGGCCAATGGCGTGCACGACCTGGCACTGCTCACACGCGAAGAGGCGAGGGCGCTGGAGCCGCAACTGGTGTGCGTGGCGGCGGTGCATTCGCCCAGCACCGGCATTGTGGACAGCCACGGGCTGATGCTGGCGCTGCAGGGCGATCTGGAGAACGCCGGCGGCCTTGTGGTCCTGAACTCGCCCCTGGCTCGGGCGGAATGTGCGCAGGGGGCTATTATTTTGATAGCGGAAGACGGCACGGAACTGCAGGCTAAAACCGTGGTCAATGCGGCGGGCCTGCATGCGCAATCTCTCGCCCGGAAGTTTGCCGGGTTGGCCGGCAAACATGTGCCGCCCAGCCATTACGCCAAAGGCAATTACTTCACGCTGTCGGGGCGCTCACCGTTCAGCCGGTTGATCTATCCGGTACCGGAAGCTGCGGGCCTGGGTGTGCACCTGACGATCGACCTGGGCGGGCAGGCCAAATTCGGGCCGGATGTGCAATGGGTCAACGCGCCCGATGACCTGGTGGTGGACCCGGCACGCGGGGAGGCGTTTTATGCGGAGGTGCGCAAGTACTGGCCGGCGCTCCAGGAGGGCGCCCTGATACCGGGCTACGCCGGCATTCGCCCCAAAATCCAGGCACCGGACGAACCGGCCAGGGACTTTCTGATTCAGGGCCCCGACGTGCATGGCGTACCCGGGCTGGTGAACCTGTTCGGCATTGAGTCACCGGGCCTCACCAGCTCACTGGCGATTGGCAACTACGTCAGCAGATTGCTATAGAGCTTGCTGCACCGGCGGTGTGTTGTGTGTTGTATAGCAGGGCGCTGCGATTTTCAGATCACTGCGCCGCCCAGCCGCCGTCCATGTTCCAGGCAACGCCACGCACATTGTTGCCCGCCGGAGAACAGAAGAACACCGCCAGCGCGCCCAGCTCTTCAGGCGTGGTGAATTGCAGGGAAGGCTCTTTTTCACCCAGCAGTTGCTGGGTGGCCGCCTCGATGGAGAGGCTTCCTGCTGCGGCCCTGGCGTCCACCTGTTTTTGTACCAGGGGCGTCAGCACCCAACCGGGGCAGATGGCGTTGCAGGTCACGCCGCTGGTGGCGTTTTCAAGCGCGGTGACTTTGGTCAGCCCGACAATGCCGTGCTTGGCCGCCACGTAGGCCGATTTTTCCGCGGAGCCGACGAGGCCATGCACCGAAGCGACATTGATGATGCGGCCCCAGCCCTTGCCATTGTCGGCGGCCTGCATGGCGGGCAGTGCCAGGCGTGTGGCATGAAAGGCGCTGCTCAGGTTGATCGCGATGACCGCGTCCCATCTTTCAACCGGGAAATTCTCTACCCGGGCCACATGCTGGATGCCCGCGTTGTTGACGAGAATGTCGACCTGGCCGAACTGGGAGGCGGCAAACTTCATCATGTCTTCAATGTCGGCGGGCTTGCTCATGTCGGCACCGTGGTAGGCCACCTTGACGCCCAGCGCCTCGATCTCCGCCTTGGGGCCGTCCACATCGCCAAACCCATTGAGGACGATGTTGGCGCCCTGTACGGCCAGGGATTTTGCAATGCCCAGGCCAATGCCGCTGGTAGAGCCGGTGACGAGAGCTGTTTTACCTTTGAGCATGGTGTTTCTCCGGATGATTTACGATGGTTGGCATGAGATTTAAACGGCGCCTGCAGGCAGCGTGTCCCAAAAATTCTCAAGCAATTATCGAGCCTTTCAAATCCAGCCCCTGTATCCAACTACCAACAACACTGAAGCGGACCGCCTGCACCATGACTGAACCCAGCCTGAACCATGTAACTTGTCCGGATGCCTCTGGAGGCCATCGCATGGCCTATTGGCAGTGGGGCCGGCCTGATAGCGGGCATGTGGTGGTGTGTGTGCACGGCCTCTCGCGTCAGGGGCGTGACTTTGACGTGCTGGCGCAGGCGCTTTGCCGGCAAGCCGAGCAGGCTGCGCCAGGATCCGGCGGCCTTCGTGTGGTCTGCCCCGATGTGGTCGGACGCGGTGAAAGCGACTGGCTGAAAGATCCCATGGGCTACCAGTTGCCGGCTTATGCGGCTGACATGCTGGTGCTACTGGCCCATTTGCACGCCCGTGCGCCCATCACGACGCTGGATTGGGTAGGCTCCAGCATGGGCGGGCTGATCGGCATCGGGGTGTGCGGCCAGCCGGGTCTGCCCTTGCCTGTTCCGGTGCGGTGCCTGGTACTCAATGATGTCGGTCCCGCCATTGAGTGGAATGCGATTGTGCGGATTGGCACCTACCTGGGCCAGGCGGGGCATTTCGGCTCGGTACAGGAGGCGGCCGACGCGATGCGGGCCGTTTCCTCCAGCTTTGGCCCGCATACCCCCGAGCAGTGGCTGGCGTTATCGCGCCACATGGTCAAACCGGTGTCGCAGTCTGCTGACAGCAAGTGGCGGCTGCATTACGACCCGGCGATTGCGGTGCCGTTCAAACTGGCTACCGAGGCTTCCACGCTCCAGGGTGAAACCATGCTCTGGAAGCTTTACGACAATATTTCTGCCCGGACGCTGCTGATACGCGGTGCGCTGTCCGATCTTCTGAGCTCAGAAACGGCGCATGCCATGACGCAGCGCGGTCCCCGTGCCCGTTTGGTGGAGTTTGAAGGTATCGGACATGTCCCCACGTTGGTCGCGGACGATCAGGTCGCGGTGGTAACGGATTTTCTGCTTGGCTGATACCGCGATCATGCGGGATGAGTCCCGGGCAACCATTTGATAGAGTTTTCATGAAAAGCAATGTGCTGGGGCCGGATGGCCCCACGGCCCCCCAAGGGCCCAACGCCTCCATCGTCACGGCCACGGCCGACAGCCTGCCCGACCAGCCGAATGCGCTGGCGCGCGCGCGTGCATTTGCCGAGCCGCTGATTGCCAGCGAGACGCTGGACACCGGCGAGAACATCCTGGCGCACGCTGATGCGGTGGCGGCCATCCTGAAGGGCATTGGCGGCTCGGAAGCCATGCAGGCGGCCACCTACCTCGTGCATGCCTGCCAGCATCTGACCAAGCCGCAGGAAGTGATTGCCAAGGCATTCGGTGCCAACTATGCCGCACTGGCGATAGAAACGACCAAGCTGGTTCATGTGCAGCGGCAGGCCCGCACGGCGGATGCCAAGGCGCAGCTCCTGGACGACCCGGCGGCTCAAACGGAGAATGTGCGCAAGATGCTGCTGGCGTTTTCGCGTGATCTGCGGGTGGTCATGCTGCGGCTGGCTTCGCGCCTGCAGACCTTGCGCCATTACGCGGCAACCCGGCAGGCGGCCCCGCCCGCGCTGGCCCATGAGTCGCTGCACGTGTTTGCGCCGCTGGCCAACCGCCTGGGCATCTGGCAGATCAAATGGGAAATGGAAGACCTGGCTTTCCGCTTCCTGGAGCCTGAGACCTACAAACACACGGCGCGGCTGCTCGATGAAAAACGCGTTGAACGCGAAGGGTTCATGGAGACCTTGCGCGCGCAGCTTGAGCGCGAGCTGAACCAGAACGGCATTGCGGCGCTGGTGCAAGGGCGGCCCAAGCACATCTACAGCATTGTCAAGAAGATGCGTGGCAAGTCGCTCGGTTTTGATCAGGTGTTTGACATCCGTGCCTTGCGGGTGATTGCGGCGGATATCAACGGCTGCTATGCGGCGCTGGGTTTTGTGCATTCGCGCTTCACGCCCATTGGGGGTGAATTTGACGATTACATCGCCAAGCCCAAATCCAACGGCTACCAGTCCCTGCACACCGTGGTGCGAGACGACGCCGGCCGGGCGGTCGAAATCCAGATACGCACCCAGGCCATGCACGACCATGCCGAGCATGGCGTGGCTGCGCACTGGGCCTACAAGGAGGCCGGCACCAAGGGCTACAGCGGCGTATCGGCCAGCAGCGAGTACGACGCCAAGATTGCCGTATTGCGCCAGCTGCTGGCTTGGGAGCGCGACCTGTCGGGACCGGCGGCCCAGCGGGCGCGGGAGGCCAAGCAAGGCCTCTTCGAAGACCGCATTTACGTGCTCACCCCCGACGCCGCCATTGTGGAGTTGCCTCAGGGCGCGACAGCGGTGGACTTTGCCTACAGCGTGCACACCAGCCTGGGGCACCGCTGCCGCGGCGCGCGCATTGATGGTGCCATGGTGCCGCTCAACACACCGCTGCAAAACGGCCAGACGGTGGAGGTGGTCACCGCCAAGGAAGGCGGCCCCTCGCGCGACTGGCTGAATCCCGAACTGGGCTTTCTGGCCAGTCACCGGGCCAAGTCGAAAGTGCGTGCGTGGTTCAACGCGCTGGCCATGGAGCAAACCGTGGCCAAAGGCCGGGAGGCGGTTGAAAAACTGCTCCAGCGAGAGGGCAAGACCGCCATGAAGCTGGACGACCTCGCCTTGCAGCTGGGGTTCAAGACGGCGGACGATTTGTTTGAGGTGGTGGGCAAGGACGAGTTGTCGCTGCGCACCATAGAGAACATGCTCAGGCCACCAGAGCCGGTGCTTTCGCAGGATGACTACCTGCTGGCCAAAAAAGCACGCCAGCCCGACAAGTCCAGCCAGTCAGGCAAGGGCGGCAAGGGGAGTGTGCTGGTGGTCGGTATTGATTCGCTGCTGACCCAATTGGCCAAGTGCTGCAAGCCCGCACCGCCGGACGAAATCCTGGGCTTCGTCACCAAGGGCAAGGGCGTGAGCATTCATCGCAGTGACTGCAGCAATTTTCGCAACATGGCCAGCGGAAGTCCTGACCGCGTGATCGAAGTGCAGTGGAGTTCACCCAAAACACCGGATGGTTCGGTCTACCCGGTAGATGTGGCCGTGGAGGCTGCAGACCGGCAAGGGCTGTTGCGTGATATTTCCGAGGTGTTTGCCAAGGAAAAAATGAATGTGATCGGCGTGCAGACACAGTCGGTCAAAGACAACCGCGGCGGCACGGCCTGGATGACATTCACCGTGGAGGTGGCACAGTCGGGCCGCCTCAATCAGGTGCTTGGCCTTGTGGCAGAAGTGGCGGGCGTGCGCTCTGCCCGCAGGCGCTGAGTTAGCGTCGAAGCTAACGCGGCAAGCGAACATGGGGGCTCTTCATCCCAGCAGGGGCCGCGGGACTGGCTTTGCCAGACCGCAGGCGCAGCGGCCCCCCTCGGGGGGGCAGCGCAGTACACGCAGTGACAAGCGTGGGGGCCAACAATTTCCCGCCGGGCCGCCCCAAGGAAAAAGCGCCCCCTCGGGGGGCAGAGAGCTACACGTGAGTGAGCGAACGTGGGGGCCACATTTCTCTCTGCTACAATACGAGCTTCGAACAGTCCTTAGGCGCGTAGCTCAGCTGGTTAGAGCACCACCTTGACATGGTGGGGGTCGTTGGTTCGAGTCCAATCGCGCCTACCAATCCTTCGTAAAGGTTGACCCGGAAATACTGCATCACTCTGTTGGTGCGGCCATTTACACAGGGTAAACCAAGGGGATTGTGTATATCCGGACTTCCTAGAATGTACCGAACCCTGTCGCTTTGACGCAGGCCGTCATTCAGAGGAGTATTCAGTGCAAAAAAGAAAATCCACCAGCCCGAAACCGGGTGTGCTGCCTTCGCAGGGCCCGTCCCTGGAAGAGGGCGCTCCTGACGCCAAAAGCGGCAAGGCCGCCCCTGTCGAGGCTGCAGCACCGCGGGTGATCAAGAAGTACCCGAACCGGCGGCTGTACGACACCGAAACCTCGACCTACATCACGCTGACCGAAGTGCGGCAACTGGTGATGGACAGCGCGCCGTTTGTGGTGCGTGATGCCAAGAACAATGAAGACCTGACGCGCAGCATTTTGCTGCAGATCATTCTGGAAGAAGAGACCGGTGGCGCGCCGATGTTCACCGAGGCCGTGCTGGCCAACATCATCCGTTTTTACGGCAATGCAATGCAGGGCTTCATGGGCGCCTACCTGGAGAAAAACGTCCAGAGCTTCATGGACCTGCAGGTGAAGATGGCCGAGCAGTCCAAGGGGCTGAGCCCTGAAAAGTGGGCGCAGTTCCTGAATGCGCAGTCACCCATGATGCAGGGCATGCTGGGCACCTATGTCGAGCAGTCCAAAAATGTTTTCACGCAGATGCAGGAGCAAATGCAAAAGCAAAGTGAACAGATGCTGTCGGCTTTTGGCCTGAAGCGCTGAACACTCAATTTTCTGCCTGATGTGCATGCAGGGCCATCGCGGCCCTGTCCGCTCCCGGCTCTGCCTGCTCTGAGACAATAGAGGCCATGAGCGAAGTACTTTCCCCGATGACAGCAATCTCCACCAAACCGGCCCCCCGTGTCGGGTTTGTCAGCCTGGGCTGCCCCAAGGCGCTGACCGATTCCGAATTGATACTCACACAATTGAGTGCCGAGGGCTATCAGACGTCCAAGACCTTTGAGGGCGCCGACCTGGTGATCGTCAACACCTGCGGCTTCATTGACGATGCCGTCAAGGAGAGCCTGGACACCATCGGCGAGGCGCTGGCAGAAAACGGCAAGGTCATCGTGACGGGTTGCCTGGGTGCCAAGGGCGGCGAGGGGGCTGGCAACCTGGTGCGCCAGATGCATCCCAGCGTGCTGGCTGTGACCGGCCCGCACGCCACGCAAGAGGTCATGGATGCGGTGCACCTGAACCTGCCCAAGCCGCATGACCCGTTTGTGGATCTGGTGCCCAATGCGTTTGGCGTTGCGGGCATCAAGCTCACGCCGAAGCACTATGCCTACCTGAAGATCAGTGAAGGCTGCAATCACCGCTGTACCTTCTGCATCATTCCCTCCATGCGCGGCGACCTGGTGTCGCGACCCATCGGTGATGTGCTGAACGAGGCACGCGCCTTGTTTGAAGGGGGCGTGAAAGAATTGCTGGTGATCAGCCAGGACACCTCCGCCTATGGCGTGGATGTGAAATACCGCACCGGTTTCTGGGATGGCAAGCCGGTCAAGACCCGCATGCTGGAACTGGTCCAGGCGCTGGGCGATATTGCCGAGCCCTATGGTGCCTGGGTTCGCCTGCATTATGTCTACCCTTACCCCAGCGTAGACGAAGTACTCCCGCTGATGGCCACCGGCAAGGTCCTGCCTTACCTGGATGTGCCTTTGCAGCACAGCCACCCCGATGTTTTGAAGCGCATGAAACGCCCAGCCAGCGGCGAAAAAAACCTTGAACGCATTGCGCGCTGGCGCGAGATATGCCCCGAAATTGTGATCCGAAGCACCTTTATTGCCGGCTTTCCGGGTGAAACCGAAGCCGAATTCGAGCACCTGCTGGAATTCATGCGCGAGGCCCGCATCGACCGAGCAGGCTGTTTTGCCTACAGTGCCGTGGAGGGTGCTACCGCCAATGACATTCCCGGCATGCTGCCGCTGGAGGTGCGTGAAGAGCGGCGGGCGCGCTTCATGGCCGTGGCTGAGGAGGTTTCAAGCCTGAAGCTGCAGCAGCGCGTCGGCGCCACGATGCAGGTGCTGGTCGATTCAGCGCCGGCCTTGGGACGCAAGGGTGGCACGGGCCGCTCGTATGCGGACGCGCCCGAGATTGATGGCGTGGTTAAACTGCTGCCGCCCGAGAAAATCAGCAAGACACTCAAGGTCGGTGAGTTCACCCGGGCCCGTATTGTCGGAACCCAGGGCCACGACCTGGTGGCCATACCGGTCTGATTCATTTCCCGCTTCAGCGGGGCGGTTTTTCAGCCGCCCCATGCGCACCAGCTTGCGCGCCCATATGGCGGACGAAAGTAGCGTATGAATTCGGATTCGGGCGCTTTTTATTGGCCCGATCACGAAGACAATCGCGATTGCGGGCAGCGGCCCAAAAGCAAAAAAGGCCACTGGTGACAGTGGCCTTGATTTGGCTGTACTTGCGTACGTTGAGTAATTTTGGTGCCCGGGAGAGAACTCGAATCTCCACATCTTGCGATACACGGACCTGAACCGTGCGCGTCTACCAATTCCGCCACCCGGGCACAGCAAGCAGTGTACCATTACATCGGCGTCCTATCGGGTTGACCCCCGAAAATATTTCAATTTCAGCTGGAAATCCGGTGTTTTCTCGGCGCTTCCAAATTGCAAGGGCCGCAGACTGCCAGCCAGCTCGATGAAATCCTGCGGATGATGCCGGTGTCGCAAAGCTCCCACTGCAACAGCGATATATCCCGATTTAAGGGCACCGCTTTTTATTAACCGTGGCCAGTATCTGATACAAACATAAACATGGATTCAGACGTGGCCAACCCAGCTTCAAGTCCGCGGGTTTCCATAACCCGGTTTCACGGCCTGCCGCCTGTTAGGCTGTAGGCTGTTGCCAGTGACGCTTCACGAAAAGAGATTTCTTATCAAAACAACGCATCAAAATTCCGGCGCATCGTCCGGGCTCCTCGCTGAATTCGAGGGTACGGTTTCCGGCCACCGCGACGGCCATGGTTTCGTTCTGCGCGACGACGGCGAACCGGACATTTACCTGCCGCCCAACGAAATGCGCGCGGTGCTGCACAAGGACCGCGTCAAGGCACGCATCGTGCGGCACGACCGGAAAAACCGGCCCGAAGGACGCGTCACCGAAATCATCGAGCGCTCGCCCAACCCCATCATTGGCCGTTTGCTGCAGGAAAGCGGTGTCTGGCTGGTAGCGCCCGAAGACAAGCGCTACGGCCAGGATATCCTGATTCCCAAGGGGGCGACGGGCACGGCCAAGAGCGGCCAGGTCGTGGTGGTGCAGCTGACCGAGCCGCCTGCGCTGTTTGGCCAACCGGTGGGGCGAGTCGTGGAAGTGCTGGGTGAAATTGACGATCCAGGCATGGAAATCGAGATCGCCGTGCGCAAATACGGCGTCCCGCATGAATTCAACGACGAAGCGTTGGCCCTGGCGCGCACCCTGCCCGACGCGGTGCGTCCGGCGGATAAAAAACACCGGGTAGATCTCACCGACATTCCCCTGGTCACCATTGACGGGGAGGATGCCCGCGACTTTGACGATGCCGTCTACTGCGAGCCCGCCAAAGTGGGGCGTGGCAAGGGCTG
Source organism: Polaromonas sp. P4_H1 (assembly GCF_056400945.1). Lineage (NCBI taxonomy): Bacteria > Pseudomonadati > Pseudomonadota > Betaproteobacteria > Burkholderiales > Comamonadaceae > Polaromonas > Polaromonas sp. P4_H1. Next base: position 28,228 of record NZ_JBFUKG010000006.1, read on the forward strand.
GCGACTGCTGGTGGCGATTGCAGACGTGAGCCATTACGTGGAGACCGGCAGCGCCATTGACATTGATGCGTATGACCGGGCCACCAGCGTGTATTTTCCGCGCCGCGTGATTCCCATGCTGCCGGAAAAACTGTCGAATGGCCTGTGTTCGCTCAACCCCACCGTCGAACGCCTGTGCATGGTGTGCGACATGCTGATCAACACCAAGGGAGAGGTTCACGCCTACCAGTTTTACCCGGCCGTGATGTTTAGCCATGGTCGCCTTACCTATACCGAGGTGGCAGCGATCCTGGCCAACACGCGCGGTTCCGAAGCCGCGCAGCGTAAGGCACTGGTTCCGCACTTGCTGAATCTGCACGACGTGTACCAGGCCCTTCTGAAGGAGCGCGGTGCACGCGGCGCCGTCGATTTCGAGACCACCGAGACGCAGATCGTGTGCGACGAGGCAGGGCGCATCGAGAAGATCGTGCCGCGCACCCGCAACGTGGCGCACCGCCTGATTGAAGAGGCCATGCTGGCGGCCAATGTGTGTTCGGCCGACTTCATCGAGCAAAGCAAGCATGTGGGCCTTTACCGCGTGCATGAAGGTCCGACCCCTGAAAAGAAGGAGATGCTGCGCAACTACCTCAAGGCGCTGGGCGTGGGCATGACCATTGGCGAGGAGCCGACCCCCGGCGAGTTCCAGCAGATTGCCGTCGCCACCAAGGACCGGCCCGATGCGCAGCAGATCCACTCCATGCTGCTGCGCTCCATGCAGCAGGCCATTTACACGCCGATCAATAGCGGGCACTTCGGCCTGGCCTATGAGGCCTATACCCACTTCACCAGCCCCATCCGTCGTTATCCCGACTTGCTGGTGCACCGCGTGATCAAGGCAGCGCTGACCAAGTCCAAATACCAGTTGCCGGTATTGCCCACGCCGGGCGAGGCCGAGGCCAAGCTGTCCAAGCGGCTGGCCTCCCGTGTCAAGGATCCGTCGGAAAAGCCCAAAAAAATCAGTGCCGACCAGCTGGCCTGGCAGGCGGCCGGCCTGCACTGCAGCGCCAATGAGCGGCGTGCCGACGAGGCCAGCCGCGACGTCGAAGCCTGGCTCAAGTGCAAGTACATGCGCGAGCACCTGGGCGAAGAGTTTGGTGGTGTGGTGACGGCGGCAACGGGTTTCGGCATCTTTGTCACGCTGGACGCCATGTATGTCGAAGGCTTGGTGCACATCACCGAGCTGGGCGGCGAATACTTTCGCTTTGACGAGGCACGGCAGGAGCTGCGCGGCGAGCGCACCGGCATCCGCTACGCGATTGGCACGCGGGTACGCGTGCAGGTCAGCCGTGTCGACCTAGATGGCCGCAAGATCGACTTCCGCCTGGTGCATGAGGGCGAGGCGTTGCTGGGCCGGGCCATGAAGGACAAGACCGGCGGCCATGCCGGGGAGTTGCCGGCGCAGGAGCGGGGGACTTCTTCGCGCAAGGCGGGGGGCGTGCGTGCAGGCAAGGGAGCAGGAAAACGCTCCGAGGCGCGCTCCGGCGGCCGCGGTACGGGTAGCGGGACTGCAAGGCGAGACGCCACGGACCGAGGCGCCGACAGGACACCCGAATCGCCGATACAGGCGCTCAAGGCTGCGGTGAAAAAATCGGCCGGCAGTGCCAGCCGGAAGCAGGGCAAAAAGCCCCGCCGCTGACGTTTTCTCCCCGTCCTGCTTTCTTAATCCTTTTGGCTCGCCCCAAAATTTATGCTGATCCGCATTCTGGCCTTCCTGCTTGAGACATTTTTCTTCCTGCTGATCGCCGCCGCGCTCTTGCGCGCCTGGATGAACTGGGTGAGGGTCAACATGAGCGCGCAGCCGGGCCGCTTTGTCATGGCGGTGACGGACTGGCTGGTCAAGCCGATGCGGCGTGCGCTGCCCAAGGTGCTGACCCGGTCCCGGGTGGACTGGGCGAGTGTGCTGGCCGCCGCCTTGCTGGCGCTGGGCTACGCCCTGCTGTGGGGGCTGCTGTTTGGTGTGGTGCTTGGCGCGACCTCCTGGGCCTCTGCGTTGGGGCCCGCAGCCTTCCTGGGCCTGCTGGCGTTTGCGCTGAAGATGCTGATCCGGGTGGCGTTGCAGACGCTGTTTATTCTGGTACTGGGCTATGCCATCATGTCCTGGATCCAGCCTGGCTCACCGGCGTATGGCTTGCTGGCCCGCCTTGCCGAGCCGCTGTTAACGCCGCTGCGGCGTGTGATTCCTACCGTCGGTGGGCTGGACTTGTCAGCGCTGGTGCTGTTGCTAGTACTGCAAATCGGCTTGATGGTGCTGGTCTAGCGGGCGTTGCCCGCCAGCGCCGACGCAGTCAGCGTCACGCCCGGCCGGCGGGTGACCCATTCATCGGCCAGGTTTCCATGGGCAAACACCGCACAGCAGGCCGCCTCAAAAGGGCTTTGTCCACCTGCCATGGCGGCTCCGATCATGCCTGCCAGCACATCGCCGGTGCCCGCGGTGGCCAGCAAGGCGTTGCCGCTCGCGTTGATACAGGGTGGCTGGCCCGGCGCGGCGATGACACTGCCCGAGCCCTTGAGTACCACGGCACACTGAAACCGGCTGGCCAGTTGCCGGGTTGCCGCAAGGCGGTCTGCCTGCACCCCGGAAGTGGTCGTGCCTAGCAAACGCGCGGCCTCCAGCGGATGAGGCGTCAGCACCGTACTGTGCCCGCGGTAATGGCGTGCAGTCAGCAGGGTTTGCAGTTGTGGGTCCCCGGCAATCGCATTGAGCGCGTCGGCGTCCAGCACGACCCGCGGGGCGGCTGACAAAACCTTGGCCAGGACGGGTTTGACCGCTTCGCCCCCGCCGCACCCGCACACCACGACCTGCTGCTTCAGGTTCAGCGCTTCGGGGCTGCGGAACATGAGTTCTGGCTGCGCCGGATCGACATTCAGGGAGGTCTCACCGACGCCGGTGAGCAGAGCCACATACACCCGGCCGGCGCCCGCATGCAGTGCCGCTCGGGCGGCCAGCAGGGCAGCGCCCGTCATATGCCTGCCGGAGGCGGATTCACCACCCACGACGGCGACATCGCCAAAGCTGCCCTTGTGGCTGGCATGGGCCGCACCCGCTCGCGTTGATCGCGCTGCCCGATCCGCGCCCAGAAGCCAGGCGTCAGGCACTGCCGCCAGTGAGGGGTTGGCTGCAGCCCCCAGATCATCGAACCAGACCTGGCCGGCCAGGTCACGCCCGCTGGCGGTGAACAGGCCTGGCTTGAGTGTCAAAAGGCTCAAGGTGAAAAGATCATTTGCCGTGGCGAAATGCGAGCCTTGCGCTATTGGTTTTGTAGCGTTTGTGGTGCCCGTATCAGCATCCAGCCCGGTCGGTACATCCACGGCCAACCGCGGTGCGCCGCTGGCTTGCATCGCATCCAGCCATTGCTGCATCAAGCCCGTGCCCGCGCGAGCCGGCTCCAGCCGGGCGCCAATACCCAGCAGGGCATCGATGCAGAAATCAAAATCCTCCGGGGGCTGAGTCGACATCGGAACGCCCGCCGCAAGGGCCCGCTGGCGGGAGGCATCGGCATCCGGCGGCAGGCTGGTTTTTCCGGGTGGCAGACCGGTCCAGGTGACGACCACCGTCTTGCCCCACTGGTGCAGGTGCAGGGCGGCTTCGAAGCCGTCGCCACCGTTGTTGCCGGGTCCGCAGGCGATCCAGATGCGCCGCGCATGCGGAGCCAGCGCCAGTGCAAGGCGGGCCACCGCGAGGCCTGCCCGCTGCATCAGCGTGTGCGGGGGCAGGCCGGCCGCTGCGTGCAACTCAAGCTCGCGGGTGGCTGCCACGCTGTAAAGCGGCTGGCTGACGGCGCTGGTGATTTTCTGCATCGGATGGTGCATCGGATGATTGTGCGGTCTTATGGCGTTCGTGGTTGATACTTTCAGACAAAAGGAGTCGGCAAGGACGGGCGCTGGCCGTCCTGCGCTTTCAGCCCAGACGGCTGATGTCCAGCCCCTGCATGTCGATGTCTGCGGGCCTGCCTGCCATCAGGTCGGCCAGCGCCCGCGCACTGCCGCAGCTCAGTGCCCAGCCGCTGGAGCCATGGCCCAGGTTGAGCCAGAGGCCGGGAATGCCGCTGTCGCCGATGATGGGCGGGCCATCGGGCAGCATCGGCCTGGCGCCTTTCCATTCCTGCACGCTGGCCCCCTTGTTGGAGAGCTGGGCCGCACCGGGAAACCAGTCTTGCAGCACCTTGTACAAGGTCTGGATAGAGGAGGCTCGCTTGTGCTCGAGCGAGCCGCCGATTTCGGCACTGCCTGCCACGCGCACGCGGTTGCCCAGGCGGGAAATCGCCACCTTGTAGCGCTCGTCCATCAGCGCGCTGCGCGGCGCATTGAGCGGCTCGCGGATAGGCGCGCTGATGGAGTAGCCATAGACGGCAGTCATCGGAATGTTCAGGCCAAGCGGCCGAAGCAGCTCAGCGGAGGCCAGGCCGGCGCACATGACGACGGAGTCAAAGCGGTACGGTGTGTTGTCTCCTGCTATGAAAATCGTAGCTGGTTGGGTAGTATCCAGTCGGGCTACCGCAGTGTTGAATACGAAATCCACACCGATGCGCTGGGCTTCGTTCTTCAGCAGCAGGGCAAACTGCCGGCAATTGGCAACTTCATCGTCGGGCAGATGCACCGCGCCCAGAAAAGCGGTGTCAGGGTTGAGCGCGGGTTCGATCTGGCGCACCTCGTGAGCACCGATTTCCCTGAACGCCACGCCAGCCTCGCGCAGCATCTGCAGACCAGGCTGCACCAGCTTGCTGTCTTTTTCAGAGCGAAGCAGCACCATGTACCCGGGGCTGCCGTCGTATTCGAGCTTCAGTTCCTCCGTGAGCTGATGCAGCCTTTCGCGGCTGTAAAACGCCAGGCGCTGCAGCCGAGCGCGGTTGACCAGGTAGCTTTCCAGTTTGCAGGCGCGAGACCACTTCCACATCCAGGCGATGTCGCGGCGCGAAAGCGGCAGGCCGAGCTTGACGGGAGCGTGGCGGCTGAACAGGTAGCGGATGACCTTGCCCGGCATGCCGGGTGCGGCCCAGGGTGTGACATACCCCGGCGCTACGACACCGGCGTTGGCGAAGCTGGTTTCCTCCGCTGCGGCGCTCCGACGTTCAATAACGGTCACCTCGTGGCCGTCTGCCGCCAGTTCATAGGCGGTGGTGATGCCGATGATGCCGGCACCGATGACAGCCACCCTCATGCGGACATGCCGTGGGCAACACAGTTAATGGTGAGGGTGATGGGATGGCGGGAAATCTTGGTGTGCATTGTTTTATCGGTAAAGCGGGCTGCAAGCCCAATATAGCGGGGCCAGCCAGCGACTGTTTTTACTGTGAGCCAGCCAGGGCCGCTTCGACCTGCAGCGCCAGGTCCAGCAACGGGTCGTCGTGCAGCGCTGCGTGCCAGAGCATCAGGCCAACCGGCAATTGGCCGGGGGTGTGGCAGGGCAGCGAAATCGCGCAACCGTCGAGCATGTTGACCACGGCCGTATTGCGGAGCAAAAGCCCATTGACCCGGAAGAATTCCTCGTCATCGTGCAGCACGCTGGCGATCGCCGGCGCCACGAGGGGCACGGTGGGGGAGAGTACCGCGTCAAAGCCGCCCAGCCGGGCTTCCATGCGGACGATCCATTGCCGGCGGGCGGCGACAAGGTCAATGTAGTCGGCCGCGCTCATCTGGGCGCCGCGCAGGATGCGTAGCGCTACCCGGGGGTCGTACTCGGCCTGGTGCGCGGCGATCAGGGTCCGGTGCCAGGCATAGCTCTCGGCAGCAGAGAGGCCCCCGGTCGCATTGATGGCAGGCAGTTCGCTGATTTCTTCGAGTGCGATTTCCTCGATGCGCGCACCGGCCTGGCGCAGCACGCGCAGGCTCCGCTCGAACGCATTGGCGACGGTGCTGTCCAGGCCATCCTGCATTTGGGTGCGGGCCACCGCGAGCCGGCAGGCGGACAGGGGCTTGCCGGCCAGCCTCACGGCGCGCGCCGCCAGTACCTCATGCACGGTGACCGCGTCGCGTACCGAACGTGTCAAGGCGCATACCGTGTCCAGGCTGGTGGACAGCGGCAGGGCGCCGCTGGTTGGGACCAGACGCGCCGTGCTTTTAAAACCCACAATGCCGCACAGCGCCGCCGGGATGCGGATCGAACCGCCCGTATCCGACCCAAGCCCCACCATGGCCGCCCCGGTGGCAACCGACACGGCGGCGCCTGACGAGGAGCCGCCCGGGATCCGCTCTGTGGCGGCGTCTGCCGGATTGACAGGGGTGCCGTAATGCGGGTTGATGCCCACGCCCGAGAAGGCAAATTCCACCATATTGGTGCGGCCGGCAATCACGCCACCTGCCGCTCGCAGCCGCGCAACGGCGGGGCAGTCTTCAGCGGCGGGTGGGGTGTTGGCGAGCACGGTCGAGCCGGCGGCGGTGGTCTGGCCGGCCACGTCAAACAGGTCCTTGATCGACACGGGAATGCCGGCCAAGGGCAGAGCCGGCTCATTGAAGGCCGCTCCGACAGGCGAGGCCTGGGGTGTTTTGGCCGTCAAAAACGGGCTGGCTGCAAGGCTGCCCGGCATGAATACATGCCGGCAGACCTCGCTTTGGGCGATGCTGGCGGCGCGCTCGAGGATCTCCGGTGGGCTGGTCTGGCCCGTTCTCAGGGCGTGGCGCGTGACGTGAATGTCGGCGGGAAGAGCGCTGGAGGTGTGCATCTGGGTGAGTGGGTAAGAGGGCGGGGCAGGAGAGTGTTATACTCGACAGGCTTTGCAAATGACGATTTTGTTGTTCGCAAAGTCAATCGCAAATCAGCCACTCAAGGTGTTGCCCGGAAGATCTCGGAAAAAGAGGTATTACGGGCGATAAGCGCTGATTTTAGACACAACCTTTGGAGTTTTATATGTCGACAAGCATGCGTGAAATGCTGGAAGCTGGCGTCCACTTTGGTCACCAAACCCGCTTCTGGAATCCCAAGATGGCCCCCTACATTTTTGGCCATCGCAACCGTATTCACATCATCAACCTGGAAAAATCGCTGCCGATGTTCCAGGATGCGATGAAATTCGCCAAGCAGCTGTCCGCGAACCGCGGCACCATCCTGATGGTTGGCACCAAACGCCAGGCCCGCGAAATCGTCGCTACCGAGGCCAAGCGCGCCGGTGTTCCCTATGTTGACCAGCGTTGGCTGGGCGGCATGCTGACCAACTTCAAGACGGTCAAGACCTCGATCAAGCGCCTGAAAGAAATGAAGGCCCAGCAGGAAGCCGGCCTTGATTCCATCAGCAAAAAAGAGCAGCTCACCTTCAAGCGCGAAATTGAAAAGCTGGAAAAAGACATCGGCGGCATTCAGGACATGAACGCACTGCCGGACGCCATTTTCGTGATTGACGTGGGCTTCCACAAAATCGCGATCCTGGAAGCCAAGAAGCTGGGCATTCCCCTGATCGGCGTGGTTGACTCCAACCATTCCCCGATTGGCATCGACTACGTGATCCCCGGCAACGACGACTCGTCCAAGGCTGTGGCCCTGTATGCCCGCGGCATCGCCGATGCAATCCTCGAAGGCCGTGCCAACGCCGTCAACGACGTCGTCAAGGCGGTCTCCGCCGAGAGCTCTGATGAGTTTGTGGAAGTGGAAAACGCAGCGAACTGATAGTTTCGGCGCTGCGCCAGACGCGAAAAAGGGGCTCGCGTAGCCCCTTTTTCACAACTTAAGCATCAAAAAGGGCGTGGCTTTGTCGCCGCGCCCCTGTCAACACGACAAACGGAGAATCAAAATGGCAATTACTGCAAGCATGGTCGCTGAACTGCGCGCCAAAACCGACGCTCCCATGATGGAGTGCAAAAAAGCACTGACCGAAGCCGAAGGCAACTTCGAAAAAGCCGAAGAAATCCTGCGCGTCAAGCTGGGCAACAAGGCCGGCAAGGCCGCTTCCCGCGTGACTGCTGAAGGCGTGATCGCCTATCACAGCGAAGGAGGCATTGGTGCGCTGGTCGAGATCAATTGCGAAACCGACTTCGTGACCAAGAACGACAGCTTCCTGGCTTTTACCCAGGCCGTGGCTGAGGGCATCGTCAAGAACAATCCGGCTGATGTGGACGCCATTGGCGCCATGGCCCTGTCGCTCGACGGTTTTGGCCCGACGGTGGAAGACGTGCGCAAGGGCCTGATCGGCAAGATCGGCGAGAACATGAGCGTGCGCCGTTTCAAGCGTTTTGCCGGCAGCAAGCTGGCCTCTTACCTGCACGGCACGCGCATTGGCGTGGTGGTCGAGTTTGACGGTGACGAAACTGCCGCCAAGGACGTTGCCATGCATGTGGCCGCGATGAAGCCGGTGTCCCTGTCCAGCGCGGATGTTCCCGCTGACCTGGTCGCCAAGGAGCGTTCGGTGGCTGCTGCCAAGGCTGCTGAAGACGCGGCCAAGGCCCAGGCCGAAGGCAAGCCGGTTCAGTCCGCTGAAATTGTTGCCAAGCGTATCGATGGCGGCGTGCAGAAGTACCTGAAAGAAGTCAGCCTGTATAACCAGAGCTTCGTCAAGAACGACAAGCAGACGGTTGAGCAGATGCTCAAGGAGCGCGCCACCACGGTCAAGTCCTTCACGCTGTACGTGGTGGGCGAGGGCATCGAGAAAAAGGCGGACGACTTTGCTGCCGAAGTTGCGGCCCAGATAGCTGCAGCCAAAGCTGCCTAAGCAACTCAGCCCTGCCGGAAGGCCGCTAAACTTCAGATCAACCCAATTACGGAGAGCCTCACATGCCAGCCTACAAGCGGATCTTGTTAAAACTGTCAGGTGAGGCCTTGATGGGGGATGATGCCTTTGGCATCAACCGCGCCACCATCGTGCGCATGGTGGAAGAAATTGCCGAGGTTACCCGCATGGGTGTCCAGGTGGCGGTGGTGATCGGCGGCGGCAACATCTTCCGTGGCGTTGCGGGTGGCTCGGTCGGCATGGATCGGGCGACGGCAGACTACATGGGCATGCTGGCGACCGTGATGAACGCGCTGGCTCTGGGCGACACCATGGACAAGGCGGGCCTGATTGCCCGCGTCATGTCGGCCATTGGCATCGAGCGCGTGGTCGAGCCCTATGTGCGCCCCAAAGCGCTGCAGTACCTGGAAGAAGGCAAGGTCGTCATTTTCGCAGCCGGCACGGGCAACCCTTTCTTTACGACCGACACGGCCGCTGCGCTGCGCGGCGCCGAAATTGGGGCTGAAATCGTCCTGAAGGCGACCAAGGTCGATGGCGTGTATACGGCAGATCCGAAGAAGGATCCACGGGCCACGCGCTACACCAACATCACTTTCGATGAGGCGATGGGCAAGAACCTCGAAGTCATGGACGCTACAGCGTTTGCCCTGTGCCGCGACCAGAAGCTGCCGATCAAGGTTTTCAGTATTTTCAAGCACGGAGCGCTCAAACGCGTGGTGCAGGGTGAGGACGAAGGAACCCTGGTTCACGTTTGATCCCGGCTCCCCCGGCCATCGGCCGTGTTTTCATACTTCTTGGACTTTTTGCAGATAACAATCCGGAGATTCGACCATGAGCATTGTTGAAGTGAAGCAGAATGCAGAGCAAAAAATGCAGCAGTCGGTGGATTCGTTCAAAAACAGCCTGACGAAAATCCGCACCGGCCGCGCCAACCCTGGCTTGCTGGACACCGTTCATGTGGACTACTACGGCTCCATGGTGCCCATCAGCCAGGTGGCCAATGTGTCCCTGCTGGATGCCCGCACCATCAGCGTTTCGCCATGGGAAAAAGGCATGGGTGCCAAAATCGAAAAGGCCATCCGCGACTCAGACCTCGGACTCAACCCTGCGGCGCAGGGCGACCTGATTCGCGTACCCATGCCGGCCATGACCGAAGAGCGACGCAAGGAGCTCACCAAAGTCGTGAGGGCAGAGGGCGAGCACGCCAAGGTGGCCGTTCGCAACTTGCGCAGGGATGCCAATGAGGGCGTCAAGAAACTGCTCAAGGAAAAACTGGTGTCGGAAGATGACGAGCGCCGCGCGCAGGATGAAATCCAGAAGTTCACCGACCGTTTCATTGCCGAGGTTGACAAACTGGTCGCCGGCAAGGAACAAGACATCATGGCGGTTTGACACCATCGTGTCTGGCCTGAATTGACCATGGCCATCCCCCCTCCCACTGTTCCGCACCACGTGGCCATCGTCATGGATGGCAATGGCCGCTGGGCGACCAAACGGTTTTTGCCGCGTATCGCCGGGCACAAGCAGGGTGTAGATTCGCTGAGCCGTTGTGTCCGCGCCTGCCTGGAGCGCGGCATTGCCGTGCTGACGGTTTTTGCGTTTTCATCGGAAAACTGGAACCGGCCGTTCGAGGAAGTGTCCAGCCTGATGGAACTGCTGGTCCTGTCCTTGTCCCGTGAGGTTCCCAATCTGAACGCCAACGGGGTGCGGCTGCATTTCGTGGGAGACCGCCAGCGGCTCTCGGAAAAAGTTCAGGCCGGGCTGGCCCAGGCCGAACACCTGACTTCGGGCAACCATCGCCTGATTTTCAACGTGTGCTTCAACTATGGCGGGCGCTGGGACATCGCGCAGGCGGCGCAAAAGCTGGCCAGCAGGGGAGAGCCGATCACCGAGCTCGCACTGGACCGCGCCATGGCGCTGGCTCATGTGCCTGATCCCGACCTGCTGATTCGCACGGGCGGCGAGTTGCGTATCAGCAATTTTCTGCTGTGGCAGGCTGCGTACTCCGAACTGCATTTTTCGGACAAGCTCTGGCCTGAGTTTGATGAAGCTGCGCTAGACGAAGCGATTGCTGTTTTTCGCACCCGTGAGCGCCGTTTTGGCCAGACTTCGGCGCAGGTCAGCGGGAGCGGCAAAAAAACCACTCCAAAGGCCGCCTGATGCTCAAGCAGCGTGTGATCACGGCAATTGTCCTGCTGGCCATCTTGTTGCCCGCGCTTTTCTACCAGACACCCGTACCTTTTAGCGTTGTGGCACTGGCGCTGATGGCCGCCGGCGCCTGGGAGTGGGGCCGTCTGAATGCGTTGGGGCAGGGCGGCTCGGTGGGGCTTGCGGCGCTGTGTGTGCTGGCCTGCGGGCTATCCTGGTACGGCGGCCTGCTCGATAAACCTTTGCCCCTGCTGTGGGCCGCCGCGGGTGCGGCCTGGGTGCTGGCCGGTGCCTGGCTGTTGCGCAATGGTGTGGCTGGCTGGCCCCGCATCCCGATGGCCGTGCGCCTGGTGGGTGGCTTGCTGGCGCTCTGGCTGGCCTGGCTGGCAGTGGCCCAGGCCCGTGTGATCGGTGTCAATTTTCTGCTGTCGGTGCTGCTGCTGGTTTGGGTAGCCGATATCTTTGCCTATTTTGCGGGGCGCACTTTTGGCGGCAAGTTCAGCAAGGGCAAGCTGGCGCCTTCCATCAGCCCCGGCAAAAGCTGGGAGGGCGTTTGGGGCGGCATGGCGGGTGTGGTGGCCTTGTCGCTGGCCTGGGTGACCTTGGGTGCCTCAGGTGCTGGCGCTGGTCAGACGCTGTATGCCCGCCTGATGGAACGCCATGGCATCATGGTGATGCTGCTGGCGGTGGTTTTTCTGGCGGCCATGAGCGTGGTGGGCGACCTGGTCGAGTCGCTGATCAAGCGCAGTGCGGGCGTGAAGGACTCCAGCGCCTTGCTGCCTGGCCACGGAGGGGTGCTGGATCGTGTCGATGCCCTGTTGCCGACCCTGCCGCTGGCCATGATGTTGGCCACTCTTTAGGCTTGTTGCATGTCTTTCAAAAAGCAGCGTATCACTGTTCTGGGCTCAACCGGCTCCATTGGCGTCAACACGCTTGACGTGATTGCCAGCCATCCGGAGCGCTTTGAGGTGTTTGCGCTCAGTGCGGCGACCCAGACCGACCTGATGCTGGCGCAGTGCATGCAGTTCAGGCCGCAGTATGCCGTCATGGTGAGCGAGCCACATGCCCACCTGCTGGCTGAAAAGGTCAAGGACAATCAGCTTCCCGTCCAGGTTTTATGGGCGCCGGATGCTCTGGACATGATAGCGTCCCATGAGTTGGTGGACACCGTGATGGCCGCCATTGTGGGTGCGGCCGGCCTGGCGCCCTGTATGGCCGCCGCCAGGGCGGGCAAGCGCCTCTTGCTGGCCAACAAGGAAGCGCTCGTGGTCGGTGGCGAAGTGTTCATGCAGGCGGTTCGCGCGGGCGGCGCGCAGCTGTTGCCCATCGACAGCGAACATTCGGCCATTTTCCAGTCGCTGCCGGAAGATCCGGCCAGCTGGCCGCAACGCGTCGAGAAAATCATCCTGACCGCGTCCGGCGGGCCTTTCCGGACGCGGGAGCCGGGCAGCCTGCGGCACGTGACGCCCGATGAGGCGTGCGCGCACCCGAACTGGGTGATGGGACGCAAGATATCTGTTGATTCCGCGACCATGATGAACAAGGCCCTGGAGGTCATCGAAGCCAAGTACCTGTTCGGCCTGACACCGCAGCAGATCGAGGTGGTGATCCATCCTCAAAGCATTATTCACTCCATGGTGCAGTACCGCGATACGTCGGTCGTGGCGCAACTGGGAACGCCTGACATGCGGGTGCCGATCGCCTATGGCCTTGCCTGGCCGGACCGCATCACGTCGGGTGCCCGGGCGCTGGATTTCACCACCCTGGCGACCATGACTTTTGAGGTGCCCGACCATGAGCGGTTTCCGGGGCTGCCGCTGGCCTGGGAGGTCCTCAATGCACCGGTGGGCAGTACGGCGGTGCTCAATGCGGCCAATGAGGTGGCGGTGGCCGCGTTCTTGGACCGGCGGATCCGCTTTGACCACATCCACCATGTAAATCATGCAACTTTGGATGCCGTGGCGGTCTCAGACGTGAACGATATCGAGGGATTGCTGGCGCTGGACGCGCGGGCGCGCCTTGTTGCCGGTCAAATCATTGAACGTCTGGAGCCATGACATGTTGACGCTGCTTGCCTTTGTAGTCGCTCTTGGCATCCTGATCACCGTGCATGAATACGGTCACTACCGGGTGGCCGTAGCCTGCGGCATCAAGGTGCTGAAGTTTTCCATCGGCTTTGGCAAGCCCATCTACACCTGGCGGCTCAAAAACAAGCCCACGGAATTTGCGATAGGCATGCTGCCGCTGGGCGGCTACGTCAAGATGCTCGATGAGCGCGAGGCCCCGGTTGATCCGGCCGAACGCCATCTCGCCTTCAACACCCAGCCCCTGAAGGCCCGCGCGGCTGTCGTGGCCGCCGGTCCTGCTGCCAATCTGCTGCTGGCCGTGCTGATTTACGCCATCGTCAACTGGAGCGGCTTGCAGGAGCCCAAGGCCGTTCTCGCCAGTCCCGTGGCGGGTTCCCTGGCCGAACGGGCCGGGCTGCGCGGTTTCGAGACCGTCCAGCAGGCCGCTTTTGAGGGCGATGAGTTGCAGACGGTCCGCTCTTTTGAGGACCTTCGCTGGCGGCTTACGCAGGGTGCGCTGGACGGACGCGATCTGCAGCTGGTGCTGGGAAACGAGGCGGGCACCTCGTCACGTACTGTCATGCTGGAGCTCAGCAAGCTCGATGCGGCCGAGGCCGATACCCAGCTATTCCGGAAGATCGGCATTCTGGGACCGTGGACGCGCCCTGTGATCGGCCAGGTCATGGACGGCGGCGCGGCGCAAAAAGCCGGTCTGCGGGCGGGTGACGTGGTCCTGCGCGTGGGAGATACCGCCATTGTGGACGGACAGCAGCTGCGCGAGGCCATACGGGGCTCTGCGTGGTCCTCCAGAGGCAACGCCCCGGCAATTGCACCGCAGGACTGGCAAATCCAGCGCGCCGGCCAGACGCTGGTGCTGCAGGTCACCCCCGAGATCAAGCGGGAGGGTGGGGCAGCGGTTGCGCGAATAGGTGCTTATGTGGGGAGCCCCCCCGAATTTGTGACGGTGCGCTATGGGCCGCTCGACGGTTTGTGGCAGGGCGTTGTTCGCACCTGGGAAGTGTCCCTGCTCACGCTCAAGATGATGTGGAAAATGGTGATCGGCGAAGCCTCGCTCAAAAATCTGAGCGGGCCGTTAACCATTGCGGATTACGCCGGCAAGTCGGCCAGCCTGGGCTGGAGCGCCTACCTGCTGTTTCTGGCGCTGATCAGCGTGAGTTTGGGCGTCCTGAATCTGCTGCCGCTGCCGGTTCTGGATGGTGGGCACCTGATGTATTATCTTTGGGAGGGGATTACGGGTCGAGGCGTGTCTGATGCCTGGATGGACCGGCTGCAACGCGGTGGCGTTGCGATCCTGTTGGGCATGATGTGTATTGCCCTTTTTAACGATGTCACCCGGTTGTTGGGCTAACACCAGGGCCCAGGCCAATTTCATACATTTCATGCAAAAACAATTAAATAAATTCAAAATTCGCGCGGTCTGTGCCATTGCCGCTGGTTTGTTTGCTGTCAATGCCGCCTGGGCCGTTGATCCATTCACGGTTCGTGATATTAGAGTTGAAGGTTTGCAGCGCGTTGAACCTGGAACGATTTTTGCCTCGCTTCCCTTTCGTGTCGGTGAAACCTATAACGACGAAAAAGGCTCCACGGCCATTCGTGCGTTGTTCGGACTCGGCCTGTTCAAGGATGTGCGGCTCGAAGTCAACGGCGACGTGCTGGTCGTTATTGTTGAAGAACGTCCTACGGTGGCCGATGTTGACTTCGTCGGCACCAAGGAGTTCGACAAGGAAGCGCTTAAAAAGGCGCTTCGCGATGTTGGCATTGCCGATGGCCAGCCTTTCGACAAGGCCCTTGCGGACAAGGCCGAGCAGGAACTCAAGCGCCAGTACATCAACAAGAGTCTGTATGGCGCGGAGGTGGTCACCACGGTGACACCGATCGAACGCAACCGCGTGAACCTGACTTTCAGCGTCGTCGAAGGCGACGTGGCAAAAATCAAGGAAATCCACATCACCGGCAACAAGGCGTTCAGCGAGTCCACCCTGCTGGGCCTGTTTGACCTTGATACCGGCGGCTGGCTCAGCTGGTATACCAAATCCGACCGTTATTCCCGGGCCAAGCTCAATGCGGATATTGAAACACTGCGCTCCTACTATCTGTCGCGCGGTTACCTTGAGTTCAAGGTCGATTCAACCCAGGTTGCAATCTCTCCAGACAAGCAAAGCATCGCGGTCACCGTCAACATCACCGAGGGTGAACGCTTCGTGGTCTCCAGCGTGAAACTTGAGGGTGATTACCTGGGCAAGGAAGAAGAATTCAAATCCCTGGTCACCATCAAGCCGGCAGAAGCCTACAACGCCGATGCCGTGGCCGAGACCAAGAAGGCCTTTATCGATTATTTCGGTACGTTCGGATTTGCCTTTGCCAGGGTTGAAGCCGTGCCTGAAATTGACCGGGTCAATAATCGCGTGGCTTTCGTGCTGCAGGCGGAGCCGTCCCGCCGGGCCTATGTGCGGCGCGTGAATGTGTCGGGCAACAACCGCACGCGCGATGAGGTGGTGCGCAGGGAGTTTCGCCAGTTTGAGTCTTCCTGGTATGACGGTGACAAAATCCGCCTGTCGCGTGATCGCGTTGACCGCCTGGGCTTTTTCAATGAGGTGAATATCGATACCCAGGAAGTGACGGGTACGGCCGACCAGGTTGATGTCAATGTTTCCGTGGTTGAAAAACCCACCGGCAACCTGCAGCTTGGCGCGGGCTATTCAAGCGCCGACAGCGTTTCCCTGCTGTTCGGCATCAAGCAGGAAAACGTTTTTGGCTCGGGCAACTACCTGGGTATTGAAGTCAATACCAGCAAGTCAAATCGCCAGATGGTCCTGAGCACCATCGACCCGTATTTCACGGCCGATGGCATCTCCCGCACCATTGACGTGTACGACCGCACGTCCAAGCCGCTGTCCGGCCAGGGCGGTGACTACAGCCTGAAGACGAGGGGCGCAAGCATTCGTTTCGGTGTTCCCTTCACCGAGAACGACACGGTTTATTTCGGCAGTGGTTTCGAGGCCCTGACGATCGTGCCGGGAACCAACCTTCCCGTGAGCTACCAGACCTATGCCAATCAGTTCGGCTTCAAGAGCAACTCCATTCCCCTGACGGTCGGCTGGTCGCGTGACAACCGTGACAGCGCACTGGTGCCCACTTCGGGCCGGTTCCAGCGTTTGTATGGGGATTGGGGTGTTGCGGGCGACATCAAGTTTGCGCGCGCCAATTACCAGGTTCAGCAGTACATTCCGCTGAACAAGCAATTCACGGTCGCGCTGAATGGCGAGTTGGGCTGGGGCAAAGGCCTCAGCGGACAGCCTTACCCGCTTTTCAAGAACTACTACTCGGGTGGCCTGGGATCGGTGCGCGGGTTTGAGCAGAGCTCCCTGGGCCCCCGTGATGCCTCGGATCTGGCGACGGGCGGTCCGAAAAAACTGACGCTCAATGCCGAGCTTATTGCGCCATTCCCGGGCGCCGGAAACGACCGCACGCTGCGTCTTTACGGTTTTGTCGATGCGGGCAACGTATTCGGCGAAAAAGAGAGCTATCGCGTCAATGACCTGAGGGCTTCTGCCGGCATCGGCATCAGCTGGATTTCTCCGGTGGGCCCCCTGCGTATTGCCTATGCCATGCCAATACGCAAGATGGCAGGCGATAGAATAGAACGGTTGCAATTCCAAATTGGTACATCTTTCTAATGAAGCATTTTTCAACCAAAATTTTCCTGGGCTGCATGATCGCATTGGCGGGGTTTTCCGCCAGTGCGCAGGAGTTCAAGGTTGGGGTTGTCAATCTGGACAGGATTTTCCGCGAAGCGAATTCCGCCAAGGCCGCCCAGACCAAACTGGAGCAGGAGTTCAGCAAGCGCGAGAAAGAGCTGAACGACAGCGCCACGCAGCTGAAAACCCTGTCGGACAAGTTTGAACGCGAGGCGCCCACGCTGGCCGAGAGCCAGCGCAACACCCGGCAAAAGCAGCTGGTCGACCAGGACCGGGATTTCCAGCGCAAGCGCCGCGAGTTCCAGGAAGACCTGAACGCCCGCAAGAACGAAGAACTGCAGCAAGTGATCGAGCGTGCCAACAAGGTGGTCAAAACACTGGCTGAAACTGAAAAGTACGACCTGATCCTTCAGGAGTCGGTGTACGTCAATCCAAAGCACGATATCACCGACAAGGTGATCAAGGCGCTGAACGCTTCCCGTTAACTGCGGGGTGTGTTCACCACCAGCATCGTTGTGAAAATGGCAGGCGCAGTGTGACGCTCCGTCTTGCCGATATTGTTCAGTCGCTGGCCGCAACGGCACCTGCCGAGCTGATTGGCAGTCCTGATGTGGAGATCGAGAAGCTCTCCACGCTGGACGCCGCCGGCCCCCGCGACCTGAGTTTTCTCAGCCACCCCAAATATGTCGCCAAACTCGCGCAGTCGGCTGCCGCCTGCGTAGTAGTGGCTCCCGCTGCCCGGGAAGCCGCGATCCGTCGTGGCGCCTGCATCGTGGTGGACGATCCTTACCATTACTTCGCGCTGATCACCCAGCTCTGGAAGCGCCGGCACGGGTCGCAGGCCGCGCCGCACATTCATCCCAGCGCGTTTATCGATCCTGCGGCCACTCTCGCGCCGGGTGTTTCGGTGGGTGCGTTTGCCTGCATCTCCGCCGGCGCCGTGGTCGGGGCGGGCGCGCGCATAGCGGAGCATTGCGTCATTGGGCAGCATGTGCATATTGGCGCTGAAAGTCGGCTGTCGGCCCGCGTGACAGTGGCAGATGGCTGCCACATTGGCGAGCGTTGCATCGTGCATCCCGGTGCGGTGATCGGTGCGGATGGTTTTGGCTTCGCACCGCATGAAGGCCAATGGGTCAAGATCGAGCAGCTTGGTGCCGTGAAGATCGGCAATGATGTCGAGATCGGCGCCAACACCTGTATTGATCGGGGAGCCTTGCAAGATACGGTGCTGGAAGACGGCGTCAAGCTTGATAACCTGGTGCAGATTGGCCATAACGTGCGGATCGGCAAGCATACCGCCATGGCCGGTTGTGCCGGTGTGGCGGGCAGCGCCACCATCGGCGCGCATTGCACGGTAGGCGGAGGCGCCATTGTGCTGGGCCACCTGAGCCTGGCTGATCACGTGCATATTTCGGCAGCGTCTGTCGTGACGCGCTCCATTTTGAAGCCCGGTCATTACACCGGCCTCTTTCCTATCGACGACAATACCGCGTGGGAAAAAAATGCTGCCACGCTCAAGCAGCTTCACGTCTTGCGGGAAAGACTCAAACAGGCAGAAAAATCGCTGTCGAACATTCAAGAAAAATCATGATGGATATTCACCAAATTCTCAAGCAGCTGCCGCACCGTTACCCTATTCTGCTGGTCGACCGTGTGCTCGAAATCGAAAAGGGAAAGAGAATCAAGGCCCTCAAGAACGTCACGATGAACGAGCCGTTTTTCATGGGGCACTTCCCTCACCACCCCGTGATGCCGGGTGTGCTGATGCTTGAAGCCATGGCACAGGCCGCTGCCCTGCTGGCGTTCGAAACCCTGGGTGTGACGCCGGACGACAAGACGGTGTACTACTTTGCCGGCATTGATGGCGCGCGCTTCAAGCGGCCGGTCGAGCCCGGTGACCAGCTCATCATGGATGTGACGCTGGACCGCATGAAGGCCGGCATTTTCAAATTCAAGGGTGTGACGCGCGTGGGTGAGGCCATCGCCTGCGAGGCCGAGTTGATGTGCACCATGCGCACCATTGCCTGAAGGTGGCTTGAAAGACATGACCGCGCCAGTTCCCGCGCCGGGCATTCATGCCACGGCCCTTGTCGATCCCCTGGCCCAGCTGGACAGCTCGGTCAGTGTCGGCCCTTACACGGTCATCGGTCCCCATGTCAGGGTGGGGGCAGGCACCACCATCGGGGCTCACTGCGTGATCGAAGGCCACACGACGATAGGCCGCGACAACCGGATTTTCCAGTTCAACTCACTTGGCGCGATTCCGCAGGACAAAAAGTACGCGGGCGAACCTTGCGAACTGGTCATTGGCGACCGTAACACCATCCGTGAATTCTGTACTTTCAATATCGGCTCGCCGGGTGACAGCGGTGTGACACGCGTCGGCGACGACAACTGGATCATGGCTTATGTGCACCTGGCGCATGACTGTGTGGTGGGTGACCACACCATCTTCGCCAACAACTCCCAGCTGGCCGGTCACGTTCACGTGGGTGACTGGGTCATTCTGGGTGGTTTTACCGTGGCGCATCAATTTGTCCGGCTGGGCGCCCACAGCATGACGGCCATGTGTTCGCTGCTGTTTGCCGACTTGCCGCCATTCGTGATGGCGCAAGGCCAGCCCGCGCAGGCGCGGTCGATGAATTTTGAGGGCCTGCGGCGCCGCGGCTTTTCTGCCGGACGCCTTTCGGCCGTCAAGGCCATGCACAAAGCGCTATACCGGGATGACCTGACGCTGGATCTGGCCCGCGCCCGGATCGGTGAGTTGGCCGACAAGCACCCCGAAGCAGCTTCCGATGTCCAGATGATGCTGTCATTCCTGGCGCAAACTTCGCCGCAGCGCGGCATTGTCCGGTAGGCCGGCCTCCATGAGCGCGGCACCCAGGATTGCCATGGTTGCCGGAGAAACTTCCGGTGATTTGCTGGCGGGCTTGCTGCTGGACGGCCTGCATGCGCGTTGGCCTGGCCTGCAGGCCAGCGGCATTGGCGGGCCGCAAATGGCCGGGCGCGGCTTTCAGGCCTGGTGGCCGCACCACAAGCTGGCCGTGCGCGGCTATGTGGAGGTGCTGCGTCATTACCGTGAGATCGTCGGCATACGCGAGCAGCTGAAACAGCGCCTGCTGGATCAGCGCCCTGATATTTTCATCGGCGTGGACGCCCCCGACTTCAATCTTGACCTGGAGGCCGCGTTGAAGGCCCAAGGCATCAAGACCGTTCATTTTGTCAGCCCCTCCGTCTGGGCCTGGCGTGCGGACCGTGTCGAGAAGATCCGGCGCAGCGTGGACCACGTGCTGTGCATTTTTCCGTTTGAACCGGCCTTGCTGGCTTCCCATGGCATCGCGGCAACGTATGTCGGCCATCCGCTGGCCAGCGTGGTTCCCCTGCAGCCGGACCGGGCCGCCGCGAGGCGCAAGCTGGGCCTGCAGGACGACGACGTGGTCATCGCCATCTTGCCGGGCAGCCGCAAGTCCGAGATCCAGTATCTGGCCGAAAGATTTTTCAGGGCTGCAGCCTTGGTGAAGCGAGCGCAACCAGCCATCAAATTCATAGTGCCCGCCGTCCCCCTGCTGAAATCCGTGATCGAGCGACTGGCCGATGCGGCCGGCATGCGGGCCAACCTGCAAATCATCGAAGGCCAGTCGCACACCGTGCTCGCCGCTTGCGATGTGACCTTGATTGCCAGCGGTACCGCGACATTGGAAGCGGCCTTGTTCAAGCGCCCCATGGTGATCGCCTACAACATGAACTGGCTGTCGTGGCAGATCATGTGGCGTAAAAAGCTGCAGCCCTGGGTCGGCCTGCCTAATATCCTGTGCCAGGATTTCGTGGTGCCCGAACTGCTGCAGGAGGCGGCAACGCCCGAGGCGCTGGCCGCCGAGTTGCTGCAATGGGTGGATGCAAAACTAACGGCTCCTGACAAAATAGCGGCTGTCGAACAACGATTCATGGCACTGCATGCCGAGCTGCAGCGCGATACTTCCCAATTAGCGACCGATGCGATCCAGCAAATTCTTGAAAGCTGAACAAACACCCCTGTCTTGGGACACCCCCGGCCTCGTGGCCGGCGTGGACGAGGCCGGACGGGGCCCGCTGATGGGCCCGGTGGTGGCTGCGGCTGTCATTCTCGACGAACTCAATCCCATCAAGGGTCTGGCCGACTCCAAAAAACTCACACCGCAACGGCGTGAAGAGCTGTACGACCAAATCCGGGCCAAAGCGCTGTGCTGCTCCATTGCGCTGGCCACCGCTGAGGAAATAGACCGCCTGAACATCCTGCAGGCCACCATGCTGGCGATGAAACGTGCGGTGGAGAGCCTGCGACTCAAGCCCAACAAGGTGCTGGTCGACGGCAATCGCCTGCCCACGCTGGTCATCCTGTCGGAGGCCGTGATCGGAGGCGACGCCATTGTGCCGGCCATCTCGGCCGCGTCCATTCTGGCCAAGGTCTACCGTGACCGCTGGTGCGCCGAGTTTCACCTCGAATACCCGCAGTATGGTTTTGCCGCCCACAAAGGGTATTGCACGGCTGAGCATCTGGCGGCGCTGCGCGAGCATGGCGCCTGTCCCCAGCACCGCCGGTCTTTTGCGCCGGTAGCCGAGGTGTTGCGGTGAGCGCCGGTCCCGGCGCTGTCACGCACATCACGTCACGCGACAACACGCTCATCAAGGAATTGCGCAAGCTGTCGCAGGACAGCACGGCTTACCGCAAGCAGGGCCGCGTCTGGCTGGAGGGCGACCATTTGTGCCGTGCCGCGCTCATACGCGGGCAGAAGCCATCGATTGCGATTTTTTCGGAGTCTTTTTGGTCATCAGTTCCTGCCGAATGGTCGCAGGCAGCTATCAAAAACATAGTAATTCCGGATGCGTTGCTGCACGAAATCAGCGGGCTGGAATCGCCCGCACCCATGGGTTTCGTGCTGGACCTGCCGGTGGCCGGCGGCCTGGAGCCGGGCGCAGCCTCCGTGATCCTGGACCGGGTGCAGGATGCCGGCAATGTCGGCTCCATCCTGCGCAGCGCGGCGGCTTTCGGTTTTGGCCAGATCATCGCCTTGAAGGGCACGGCAGCCCTGTGGTCACCCAAAGTGCTGCGGGCCGGCATGGGCGCTCACTTTACCCTCCACCTGGTGGAGGGTGTGGAGCCTGATGTCCTGGCGGCGCTGAGCGTTCCCATTGTGGTTACCAGTTCCCACCAGGGCAGCTTCCTGCACCAGCAGAAACTGCCTCAGCCTTGCGCCTGGGCCATGGGGCACGAAGGGCAGGGCGTGAGCGATGACCTGATGGCCCGATCGGTCCTCAAGGTACGCATAGACCAGCCCGGCGGCGAAGAATCGCTGAATGTGGCCGCCGCCGCCGCCATTTGCCTGTACGCGAGCGCCACGGCCCGCCGTTGAGCGGGGGCACCCCGGGGACATTAGCCCTTCCCGGGGGGCCAAAGAGCTGCTGTCAGTCGCTAAACCGGGCGGCCACCTCACCTCCTCAGGCTATAATCAGTGGCTTTTCAAATCACAGCTTCGCCCGAGCGCATACCAAGCCAACACCCTCACAAAAGCAGCCCGCAAGAGTCTTAAGAGACGTTTCTTGTGCATGCTTGGGCGAACCGTAACCAACCCGGAGAACCCAGTGCTTTTGTCTCTACAGGGAATATCAGGAAAACCCCCTCACGCCATCCTGGCGCTCGCAGACGGCACGGTCTTTATCGGCAATTCGATCGGAGCGCCAGGCTCCACGATCGGCGAGGTGGTGTTCAACACCGCTATGACCGGCTACCAGGAAATCCTCACGGATCCGAGCTACTGCCAGCAGATCGTTACCCTTACCTATCCGCATATCGGCAACTATGGCATCAATGCCGAAGACATCGAGGCGGAAAAAGTCCATGCCGCCGGCCTGATCATCAAGGACCTGCCGCTGCTGGCCTCCAACTTTCGCATGTCCATGACCTTGTCCCAGTACCTGGTCAAGGAGGGCACGGTGGCCATCGCCGGCATCGACACCCGCCAGCTCACGCGCCTGCTGCGCACCAAGGGCGCACAAAACGGGTGCATTCTGGCACTGCCTGAAGGTGAGGAGGTCAGCCAGCCCGCCATCGAAAAGGCCGTGGCAGCCGCGCGGGGCGCGCCCAGCATGGCGGGGCTGGACCTCGCCAAGGTCGTATCGGTCAAGCAGACCTACGAGTGGACGCAAACCGAGTGGAAACTGGTGAACCTGGAAGGCAAGCCGGGATACGGTGTGCAGATCACGCCCAAATTTCACGTGGTGGCTTTTGACTTTGGCGTCAAGAAAAACATTCTGCGCATGATGGCCGAGCGCGGTGCGCGCATCACGGTGGTACCGGCACAAACACCGGCCGCCGACGTGCTCAAGCTCAAGCCCGACGGCATTTTCCTGGCCAACGGCCCGGGTGATCCGGAACCTTGCGACTACGCCATTGCCGCCGTGCGTGAATTGATCGAGACCGGCATTCCGACCTTCGGTATTTGCCTGGGCCACCAGATCATGGCGCTGGCCAGCGGCGCCAAAACCTTCAAGATGAAATTTGGCCACCACGGCGCCAACCATCCGGTCAAGGACCTGGACAACGGCCGTGTGAGCATCACCAGCCAGAACCACGGTTTTGCAGTGGACGAGAAGAGCCTGCCCGCCAACCTGCGGCCCACGCACATCAGCCTGTTTGATGGCACGCTGCAGGGCCTGGCCCGCACCGACAAGCCGGCGTTCTGCTTCCAGGGCCACCCTGAAGCGTCACCCGGCCCGCATGACATTTCGTATTTGTTTGACCGTTTCACCGCGCTGATGGAACAGGCAGGGGAGAAGAAAAATGCCTAAGCGCACAGACCTCAAATCGATCCTCATCATCGGCGCCGGCCCCATCATCATCGGCCAGGCCTGCGAGTTTGACTACTCCGGCGTGCAGGCCTGCAAGGCCTTGCGCGAAGAAGGCTACAAGGTCATCCTGATCAACAGCAATCCGGCCACGATCATGACCGACCCGGCCACGGCCGACGTGACCTACATTGAGCCCATCACCTGGCAGACGGTTGAAAAGATCATCGCGAAAGAGCGTCCCGACGCGATCCTGCCAACGATGGGTGGCCAGACTGCACTTAATTGCGCACTGGACTTGTGGCACCACGGGGTGCTTGAAAAGTACAAGGTTGAGCTTATTGGTGCCAAGCCCGAAGCCATCGACAAGGCCGAAGATCGCCTGAAGTTCAAGGAAGCGATGACCAAGATCGGTCTCGGTTCAGCCCGCTCCGGCATTGCGCACAGCATGGATGAAGCCTGGGCGGTGCAAAAGACTGTGGGCTTCCCGACGGTGATCCGCCCCAGCTTCACGCTGGGCGGCACCGGCGGCGGCATTGCCTACAACCCGGAAGAGTTTGAAGTCATCTGCAAGCGTGGCCTGGAGGCCTCGCCGACCAACGAGCTGCTGATTGAAGAGTCGCTGCTGGGCTGGAAAGAGTACGAGATGGAAGTGGTGCGCGACACCGCGGACAACTGCATCATCGTCTGCTCGATTGAAAACCTGGACCCCATGGGCGTGCACACCGGCGACTCCATCACGGTCGCGCCAGCCCAGACGCTGACCGACAAGGAATACCAGATCCTGCGCAATGCCTCGCTGGCTGTGCTGCGCGAGATCGGGGTGGACACCGGCGGCTCCAACGTGCAGTTCTCGATCAACCCGGTCGATGGCCGCATGGTGGTGATCGAGATGAACCCGCGCGTTTCACGCTCCTCGGCCCTGGCTTCCAAAGCCACGGGTTTCCCGATTGCCAAGGTTGCGGCCAAGCTGGCCGTGGGCTACACGCTGGACGAACTGCGCAACGAAATCACGGGCGGCGCCACCCCCGCGAGCTTTGAGCCCAGCATCGACTACGTGGTCACCAAGATCCCGCGATTTGCCTTTGAGAAATTTCCGACTGCCGATTCGCGCCTGACCACGCAGATGAAATCCGTCGGCGAGGTCATGGCCATGGGTCGGACCTTCCAGGAGTCCTTCCAGAAGGCCCTGCGCGGACTGGAAGTCGGCGTGGACGGCATGAACGAGAAGACCCAGGACCGCGAAGTGCTTGAGAAAGAGCTCGGTGCGCCGGGACCTGACCGCATCTGGTATGTGGGCGATGCCTTTGCGCAGGGCATGAGCGTGGACGAAGTGTTTGCACTGACCAAGATTGATCCGTGGTTCCTGGTGCAGATCGAGCAGATCGTCAAGATCGAGTTGGAGCTTGAAACCACCTCGCTTGACAAAATTGACGCTGTCACGCTGCGGGCGCTCAAGCAAAAGGGCTTTTCCGACCGGCGCCTTGCCAAGCAGCTCAAGACCACCGACACCGCCATCCGCGAAAAACGCCGCGAGCTCGGCGTGCGGCCGGTCTACAAGCGCGTGGATACCTGCGCCGCCGAGTTCTCCACCAACACGGCCTATATGTACTCGACCTACGAGGCCGAGGGCAGCGAGTGCGAAGCCGCGCCAACCGATAAAAAGAAAATCATGGTGCTGGGCGGCGGGCCCAACCGTATCGGGCAGGGTATCGAGTTTGACTACTGCTGTGTGCACGCGGCCCTGGCCATGCGCGAGGACGGCTACGAGACCATCATGGTCAACTGCAACCCCGAGACGGTGTCCACCGATTACGACACATCCGACCGCCTCTACTTCGAGCCCCTGACGCTGGAAGACGTGCTGGAAATTGTCGACAAGGAAAAACCGCTGGGCGTGATCGTCCAGTACGGTGGCCAGACGCCCCTGAAGCTGGCGCTCGACCTTGAAGCCAACGGCGTACCGATCATCGGTACCTCGCCCGACATGATTGACGCGGCGGAAGACCGTGAGCGCTTCCAGAAGCTGCTGCATGAACTCAAGCTGCGCCAGCCGCCGAATGCCACCGCACGTACCGAACCCGAGGCACTGGAAAAGGCCGCCGCCCTGGGTTACCCGCTCGTGGTGCGTCCCAGCTATGTGCTGGGTGGCCGCGCCATGGAGATCGTGCACGAGCAGCGCGACCTGGAGCGCTACATGCGCGAAGCCGTCAAGGTCAGCCATGACTCGCCGGTGCTGCTGGACCGATTCCTCAACGATGCCATTGAATGCGATGTGGACTGCCTGCGCGACAGCGGGGAAAACGGTTCGCCAGGCCGCACCTTCATTGGCGGCGTGATGGAGCACATCGAACAGGCCGGCGTGCACAGCGGTGACTCGGCTTGCTCCTTGCCGCCTTATTCATTGCGAGCCGAGACGGTGGCTGAGATCAAGCGCCAGACCGCCGCCATGGCCCAGGCCCTGAACGTCGTCGGCCTGATGAACGTGCAGTTCGCCATCCAGAACATCGACGG
Source organism: Polaromonas sp. P4_H1 (assembly GCF_056400945.1). Taxonomy (NCBI): domain Bacteria; kingdom Pseudomonadati; phylum Pseudomonadota; class Betaproteobacteria; order Burkholderiales; family Comamonadaceae; genus Polaromonas; species Polaromonas sp. P4_H1. The sequence continues at coordinate 54,190 of NZ_JBFUKG010000006.1, forward strand.
CAAGGATGTGATCTACGTGCTGGAGGTCAACCCCCGCGCGTCGCGCACCGTGCCGTTTGTCAGCAAGGCCACCGGCATCCAGCTGGCCAAGGTGGCTGCGCGCTGCATGGTCGGCCAGTCGCTGGCCTCGCAGGGCATCAGCAACGAGGTCACGCCGCCTTATTTCAGCGTGAAAGAGGCAGTCTTTCCCTTTGTCAAATTCCCCGGCGTGGACACCATTCTTGGCCCCGAGATGAAGTCCACCGGTGAGGTGATGGGTGTCGGCAAGACCTTTGGCGAGGCCTTTGTGAAGTCGCAGCTTGGCGCGGGCACCAAGCTGCCAACGTCCGGCAAGGTCTTCCTCACGGTCAAGAACAACGACAAACCGCGTGCGGTGGAGGTGGCGCGAGCTCTCGCGGCACTGAAGTTCGAGCTGGTGGCCACCAAGGGAACGGCCGCCGCCATCCAGGCGGCAGGTATTGCGTGCACGGTGGTCAACAAGGTTGCCGAAGGCCGGCCGCACGTGGTGGACATGATCAAGAACGACGAGATCGCGCTGGTCATCAACACCGTGGAGGAGCGGCGCAATGCGATTGCCGACTCGCGGCAGATCCGCACCTCGGCGCTGCTGGCCCGTGTGACTACCTACACCACCATTGCCGGCGCGGAAGCGGCTGTGGAAGGCATGAAATACCTGGACAACCTGAACGTATATTCAGTGCAGGAACTCCACGCGCAACTAGGCTAATTACCGGCTGGCTTGCGCAGGTTTTGCATTAAACTTGGATTTGAATAAACACTCCGCCGCCAGGTGACTGGTGGCGGTTTCGCTTTTGCTGGAGCAAAAACATGGCAACCATACCAATCACCAAGCGTGGTGCAGAAAGCCTCAAAGCCGAGCTGCACAGGCTCAAAACCGTTGACCGCCCCTGGGTCATCAATTCGATTTCCGAGGCGCGTGCCCAGGGAGACCTGAGTGAGAACGCCGAGTACGACGCGGCAAAAGACCGCCAGGGTTTTATTGAAGGGCGCATCCAGGAAATCGAAGGCAAGCTGTCGGCGGCCCAGATCATTGACCCTGCGGAACTTGACGCGGGCGGCAGGGTGGTGTTCGGCTCCACGATTGAGCTGCAGGACGAGGATTCGGGCGACACCGTGACCTACCAGATCGTGGGCGAAGACGAGGCCGATATCAAGCATGGCCGCGTCAACATCAGCTCACCGATTGCACGTGCCTTGATTGGCAAGGACGAGGGTGACACGGCTGAAGTGCAGGCGCCGGGGGGTGTGAGGCGCTATGAAATCGTGGCGGTCATGTACATCTAGGACATGAGGTCCCCACGCGCATCACTTGGCCCGGGCGGTATCCCGAGAGGGCTGCTCTCCCCCGGGGCGGTGGTCAAAAAGCGTTTCCGGTTGTTGGCACCGGCAGTTCGGCGCTATCCGTGAAACAACGGTTTGGCATCCTGCTGGCCGCTCTCTGGTGGGGCAGTCTCTCCGGCCTGGGCTTTGTGGTGGTGCCCCTGCTGTTCACGCACCTTGGCAGCCCGGCTGCTGCGGGTGCCATGGCTGCCAAGCTCTTCACGGCCCAAACCTGGCTCAGCACCGCCTGCGCCATGCTGATGCTGCTGGTTTTCAATAAAAAAGACGATCCGGCCACGGCCCTTTATGCTGCGGCGGCCACAAAATTTGTAGTGGCAGGGCTATTGCTGGCCTTGCTGGTGGAGTTTGGCGTGGCGCCGCGTATCGTCAGTGCCCGGGTCGAAGGTGCCAACCTCAAGCTCTGGCATGGCCTGGGAAGCGCCATGTACCTGGGCCAGTGGTTGTGCGCGGGCTTGAGCCTTTGGCGCTTGAGCCAGCCGGCCGCAGGCGCCGCGTCGGCAGCAGCCAGCCCCGATTAAACCTAGAAACGGCAGTTGGATGCGTCCGAGTGCGTCGTGATCGGCGTGCCAGGCAAGGCGTGACAACGCAGTGGGCTTGTGCCCACAAGGCGGAGCAACGCCGCATGGCGCGTCGAGCACGGTGCAATCGGACGCATAGCGCTGTTACCCAGAAGGTGAACGCAATCGAAGAGTGGAAAGTCAATGTGCATGCGGCTTTCCTAAGTTTGCGAGCGGTCAACTGCTGTTTCTAGGTTAAAGGCGCTCGGCAGATTCCAGCGTGTTGACCAGCAGCATGGTGATGGTCATGGGGCCGACGCCACCGGGTACCGGCGTGATGTAGCTGGCCACCTCCTTGACGCCTTCAAAGTCCACGTCGCCGCAGAGTTTTCCTTCATCGTTGCGGTTCATGCCCACGTCGATGACGACCGCACCTGGTTTGACCATGTCGGCGGTCAGCATATTGCGTTTGCCGACAGCTGCCACGATCACGTCGGCTAGCAGTGTCATGGCCTTCAGGTCCTTGGTGGCGCTGTGGCAGATCGTCACCGTGGCATTTTTCTGCAGCAGCATCATCGCCATGGGTTTGCCCACGATGTTGCTTCGGCCGATGACCACGGCGTGTTTGCCCCGCAGATCGCAGCCGATGCTCTCCAGCATCTTCATGCAGCCATAGGGCGTGCAGGGCCAGAAACCCGGCTGTCCGACCATCAGGGCACCCGCGCTGGCCACATGAAAGCCGTCGACATCCTTGCCGGGGGTAATCGCTTCAATGACCTTGTGCGCATCGATATGCGCAGGCAGCGGGAGCTGAACCAGTATGCCGTGGATGGCAGGGTCCCGGTTCAGCGCGTCGACCCGCGCCAGCAGATCCGCCTCGCTGAGCGTGGCGGGGTATTTTTCGAGGACGGAATGCACGCCGTTGTCCTCGCAGGCCTTGACCTTGTTGCGTACATAGACCTGGCTGGCCGGGTTTTCTCCCACCAGCACAACGGCCAGGCCCGGCGTGATGCCGCGTGCGCGCAGGGCGACCGCGCGCCGGGCGACCTCCGCACGCAGTTGTTTGGAGAGGGCATTGCCGTCAATGAGTTGTGCGGTCATTGTTTCAATTTTCTAAGTAAAAACGCCCGCTAGTCCAGGAACTACGGGCGCAAGCGGCTATAAAAAGCGTAGCGGCTGGGAATTTGGCTCCGGTGGCTCTCAGGCCTTGGGCGCGCTGGAGCCCAAGGCTATTTTGAGCAGATCAGCCACGGTATTGGCATTGAGCTTTTCCATGATGTTGGCGCGGTGCGCCTCGACCGTCTTGATGCTGATGCCCAGGTCGTCGGCGATCTGCTTGTTCAGGCGGCCTGCCACGATGCGTTCGAGTACCTGCGCTTCGCGCGAGGTGAGCTTGGCCAGCAGGGCGTCGCGGCTGGCGGACTGCTGGTGGTCGCTGAACGCTTCCTTGGCCTGCTCCAGCATTCGCTCGACCAGATTGACCAGTGCTTCTTCCTGAAAAGGCTTCTGGATGAAATCCATGGCGCCTTTTTTCATGGTGTTGACCGCCATGGGAACGTCGCCGTGGCCGGTGATGAAGACGATGGGCAATGGCGACTTGCGTTCGACCAGGCGATCCTGCAGTTCCACGCCGGTCATGCCACCCATGCGGATATCAACGATCAGGCAGGCCACTTCCCGCGCATCGTAGCGGCTCAGAAATGTTTCAGCCGAGTCGTAGCAGCGCACCCGGTAGTCCTTGCCTTCGAGCAGCCACTGCAGCGAATCGCGCACGCCCTCGTCATCATCAACGACGTAGACAGTACCTTTTTTGGGAATCAAGCTCATGCCAAACTTTCTTTCGTGAACTTCTCGAGAGTATTCCTGAAGGGGCTTCAGTGAACGCCGGTATCCTTGGCCGCTACAGTATCGCTAGCAGAGGGCGCTGGTGAAAGCAGGGGCGTCACGGGGATCCAGAAAGTAAACCGGCACCCCACCACTTCGTCCCCATTGTAGAGGTTCTCGGCCTCCATCCTGCCCTGGTGGGACTCGACAATGCTGCGGCACAGTTTCAGGCCGATGCCCATGCCCTCGGCCTTGGTGGAATAGAAGGCTTCATAGAGCCGTGCCTTGACTTCCGGCGACAGGCCGTGGCCTGAGTCAAGGACCGAAAACTCCACCACGCTCTGGTCCTCGATATGCTTGGGCACCACGCGCAATTCAACGCTGCGGCGGGCGGTGGGCAGGTGTGCCTGCTCAATCGACTCGGCCGCATTTTTCATCAGGTTGATCAGCACCTGCTCGATCAGGATGGGGTCCACCATGACAGGGGGCAGGCGGGCGGCGATGTAGTGGCTCAGCCGCACATGATGACGCCTGAGTTCGATGTCGGCCAGTTCCATGGCATTGCTGACCATGGTGGCCACATCGGCCGCCGTGCGGTTGGGCTCGCTGCGTTTCACAAACGAGCGGATGCGCTGGATGATCTGGCCGGCGCGATGCGCCTGCCGGGCGGTCTTGTCCAGCGCGACCAGCAGGTCCTCGGTGCTGATTTGCCGGCCCTTGATGCGCGACACCATGCCGTTGCAATAATTGTTGATGGCGGTCAGTGGCTGGTTGAGCTCGTGGGCCACGCTCGATGCCATTTCGCCCATGGTGATGAGCCGGCTCGCGGTCTGGGCGCGTTCGTTTTGCTGCGCGGCCTGTTCTTCGGCATGGCGCCGCGGCGTGATATCGGTCGCAATCACCATCTGCGCCAGGCGGCCGTCCACCCAGGTGAGGTAGCGCGAACGCACTTCCAGCCACTTGCCCAGGTCGGGCACAAAGATCTCGGCGTTTTCCGTCTGGGCGGTGGTCAGGGTGTCGGTGGGGAATCCGGCCATGCCGTCCACCGGATCAATGGCGTCCTCGGTAGGCATGGCCGCCGGCACGCCGGCCTGCGCGATCAGATTCATGTGCCCGGACACCTCGCCGCCAAACCAGGACCGGTAAAGCTTGTTGGCAAACAGCAGTTCTTCACTGCCCAGCGGCGCCACGGAGACTGCTGCATCCAGCCCCTCGAGCACGGTGGTGAACCGTTCATACGAAGCCGACAACTCTTCGCGAATGCGCTTGGGCTCGGTGATGTCCGTCATGGACGTCATCCAGCCCGTCTGTTGCCCGCGCGGATCAATCAGCGGTGACACATACATCCGGGCATCAAAGATCTGGCCGTTTTTGCGTTTGACGCGGACTTCGAATCCACCGGGAGGCGTTCGGCCATGCAATTCGTCATCAAGCCGTGCCATCAGGATGTCGAGCTCTGCTTCAGGCCAGTGCGGAAAGGGTGGTGTGCGGCCCACGAGCTCATTTTCGGTAAAGCCCGTCATCTGGCAGAAAGCCGGGTTGACATAGGTGATGCGGCCCTGCAAATCCAGCGCGCGCATGCCGGTGAGCATGGAGTTTTCCATCGCGCGGCGGAAGTTGGTCTCGGATATCAGCGCCTGCTGCGCCTGGACACGGCGGCGGGTGTGACGCCAGGTGCCCAGAAGCATCCAGACGGTGAGGGCGCTGAGGGCGCTGACCAGCCAGAAAAATCCACTGCCCACCACACCCAGCGAGGCACGGTAGCCTTCGGCGCGTATCAGCAGCCCATTGCCCACGGGAGAGACGGGGATTTCGTATTCGGCCGCGGCGTCGGACCAGGGCAGCAGCCGGGCCGCCGGATTGCGCCTGGGTGGCAAGTTGCCAGCCAGCACGAGGTTTTTATCATTCACCAGGGTCACGGCGTATTTGGCGGTCACTTCGGTCGGCACACCGAAGCGCAGCAATCCGTCAATGGAGTATTCGCCCATGATGACGCCGTCAAATTTCCCCTGGTCGTCGAGTGGTACCTGCAATTGCAGGGTAGGGACGTGTCCACTGTTTTCATTGGCCACCAGGGGGCGGGAGTACACCGGCTGGCGCAGGTCCCGCGCCAGCTCATACGTGCCGTCCGTCTCACCAACCTTGAGCTGCTCGCCCGCGCTGCGCGACTGGCTCGGGTGGGCGCTGGGCGATGCATAAGCGACCTTCACCCGGCGCTTGCTGTCGACCCACGTTACCGCCATCAGTTCGGGGTACTGGTTGACCAGCGATTCCGCCTGGACGATGAACTCTTCGGCGTCAACCTCCTTGTTCGATACATCCCGGCCAATGCGCATGAGCTGCTCCTGCCTTTCGAGCAGTCGCAGGCGCAGCCTTTGCTGGGCGTATTCGACATCGCGTTTGACGGCCTGCTGTTCCCGGTCTATTTCCTCAATCCGAAGGTAGCCGAAGGCCGCGATGACGGCCGCCAGGAAAAGTACCACTGCCAGCAGCGGACCCAATGTAATGAAGCGGTCCTGCCGTGATGGTGACTGTTTGCCCCACCATCGGTGCCAGAAAGCGAGGGAGGCGGGACTCGCCGCAGCGGTGTCGGAATAGGGAGCGGGTTTGGTCATAGGGCAATCTCGCAGTTTAAGTGAGATGTTCCAGGCGAGCTTGCGTGATGGTGATCTTTCGGGGTGAACTTCGGCCCCGATTGCTGGCATGCAAGGTTTGCGCCCGGGTTTTCGCCGGACTGGCCGCGAAATAGCATTTCCATAATATGAAATCAAGAAGCACTATTTGAAATTTCTTAAATATTATGAGAAACTAGAGACTTGAATCTAATTTGCGTTTAAAACACGCCTTAGAGACAAGTTAGACACAAGCTTTGTGCGCAGCCCCAAAGTTGTGGATCAGGTTAACTAGCGTTACTCAGGAGACAAAAATGGCTGCCAATCCAAATGAAGCCGGTGCTGACAACTTACGCACCGCCGCCAACGACGCCTTGGGCGAAGACGCCCTGGACAAAGACAAACAGGAAACCCGGGAATGGATGGACGCGCTCTCAGCGGTCATCGAGAGCGAAGGCCCTGAACGTGCCCACTTCCTGTTGGAGCAACTGCTCGAACATGCCCGCCAGAAAAGCATTGACATGCCTTTTTCGGCCAACACCGCTTACGTCAACACCATAGAAACCGACCAGGAAGAGCGCTCCCCCGGCAACCTCGAAATTGAAGAGCGCCTGCGCGCCTACATGCGCTGGAATGCCATGGCCATGGTGGTCAAGGCCAACCGCCTGCACCCTGCGGATGGGGGCGATCTGGGTGGCCACATTGGCTCATTTGCTTCGCTGGCCAGTCTCTTCGGCGCTGGCTTTAACCACTTCTGGCATGCCGAGAGCGAAAACCACGGCGGCGACTGTCTCTACATCCAGGGGCATGTGTCGCCGGGCGTGTATGCACGCGCCTACATGGAAGGCCGCCTGACGGAAGAGCAGCTGCTGAATTTCCGCCAGGAAGTCGATGGCAAGGGGCTTTCCAGCTACCCGCATCCCAAGCTGATGCCCGAGTTCTGGCAGTTCCCGACGGTCTCGATGGGCCTTGGTCCCCTGATGGCGATTTACCAGGCGCGCTTTCTCAAATACCTGCACGCCCGCGGCATCGCCAACACCGAAAACCGCAAGGTGTGGGTGTTCTGCGGCGACGGTGAGATGGATGAAGTCGAATCGATGGGCGCCATCGGCCTGGCTGCGCGCGAGAAGCTCGACAACCTGGTGTTTGTCATCAACTGCAACCTGCAGCGTCTGGACGGCCCGGTCCGCGGCAACGGCAAGATCATCCAGGAACTCGAAGGCGAGTTCCGCGGCGCCGGCTGGAATGTCATCAAGCTGATCTGGGGCAGCAACTGGGATCCATTGCTGGCGCGCGACAAGGACGGCGCCTTGCGCAAGGTCATGATGGACACGCTGGACGGCGACTACCAGGCCATGAAGGCCAACGACGGCGCTTACGTGCGCAAGCATTTCTTTGGCCAGAACCCCAAGACGCTGGAGATGGTCTCCAAGATGAGCGACGACGACATCTGGAACCTGCGCCGTGGCGGCCACGATTCGCAAAAGGTTTATGCGGCCTTCCATTCGGCCGTCAACCATACCGGCCAGCCCAGTGTGTTGCTGATCAAGACCGTCAAGGGTTTTGGCATGGGCAAGATTGGCGAGGGCAAAAACACGGTGCATCAGACGAAGAAGCTGACGGACGATGACATCAAGATTTTCCGCGACCGCTTCAACATCCCCATTCCAGACAGCCAGCTGGCCGACCTTCCGTTTTACAAACCCGCTGACGATACGCCCGAGATGCGCTACCTGCATGAGCGGCGCAAGGCCCTGGGCGGCTACCTGCCGCACCGCCGCGTCAAGGCCGACGAGAGCTTCACCGTGCCCGCGCTGGAAACCTTCAAGGCCGTACTCGAGCCGACCGCCGAAGGCCGTGAAATTTCGACCACGCAAGCCTACGTGCGCTTCCTCACCCAGCTGCTGCGCGACCAGGCGCTCGGCCCGCGCGTGGTGCCTATCCTGGTCGATGAAGCCCGCACCTTCGGCATGGAAGGCCTGTTCCGCCAGGTGGGCATCTACAACCCTGAGGGCCAGAAGTACACGCCGGTCGATAAAGACCAGGTGATGTATTACAAGGAAGACATCAAGGGTCAGATCCTGCAGGAAGGCATCAACGAAGCCGGCGGCATGAGCAGCTGGATCGCGGCGGCCACCTCGTACAGCACCAACAACCGGATCATGGTCCCGTTTTACGTGTACTACTCGATGTTCGGCTTCCAGCGCGTCGGCGACCTGGCCTGGGCGGCGGGCGACATGCAGGCGCGCGGCTTCCTGTTGGGCGGCACCTCCGGGCGTACCACGTTGAATGGCGAGGGCCTGCAGCACGAAGACGGCCACAGCCACATCCTGGCGGGCACGATTCCCAATTGCATCAGCTACGACCCGACCTTTGCCCATGAGGTGGGCGTCATCCTGCACCATGGCTTGAAGCGCATGGTGGAAAAGCAGGACAACGTGTATTTTTACCTCACGCTGCTCAATGAAAACTATCCGATGCCAGGCCTCCAGCCCGGTACCGAAGAGCAGATCATCAAGGGTATGTACCTCTGCAAGGAAGGCGCCAAGCTCACGCCGCGCGTGCAGCTCCTGGGCTCCGGCACCATCCTGCGTGAATCGATTGCCGCGCAGGAACTGCTTGAGAAAGAGTGGGGTGTTGCCGCCAACGTGTGGAGCTGCCCGAGCTTCAATGAGCTGGCCCGCGATGGCCAGAACGCCGAACGCTGGAACCTGCTGCACCCGACCGACAAACCCCGCGTGCCTTTTGTGGGCGAGCAGCTCGACAAGCACGCAGGCCCTGTTGTGGCATCGACCGACTACATGAAGGCTTACGCCGAGCAGATTCGGCCGTTTATCCCCAAAGGGCGCACCTACAAAGTGCTGGGCACCGACGGATTCGGCCGCAGCGACTTCCGCAGCAAGCTGCGTGAGCACTTTGAAATCAACCGTCACTACATCGTGGTTGCGGCCCTGAAGGCGCTCAGTGAAGAAGGCACGGTTCCGGTTGCCAAGGTTGCCGAAGCTATCAAAAAGTACGGTATCAATGCCGACAAGATCAATCCCCTTTATGCCTGATGCAGGTTTGATGCATCAGCCAGCAAGCAATCGGAGACAACAATATGGCAGTGGTAGAAATTCAAGTTCCTGATATTGGGGATTTCGACGAAGTAACGGTTATTGAGTTGCTCGTCAAACCGGGTGACACCGTGAAGGCCGAGCAATCGCTGATCACGGTGGAGTCCGACAAAGCATCCATGGAGATTCCGTCCAGCCAGGCTGGCGTGGTCAAGGAACTCAGGGTCAAGCTCGGAGACAAGGTCAAGCAAGGTTCTGTCGTGCTGACGCTGGAAGCGTCAGCCGGCGCTGCGCCGGCACCGGCCGCAGCGGCAGCTGCACCGGCGCCAGCCACAAGCAGTGCCCCGGTATCGGCGCCTGCCCCCGCACCTGCGGCCGCCCCGGCAGCAGCTGTCGGCCCGGTCGAAGTCCGTGTGCCCGACATCGGCGACTTCAAGGACGTGTCCGTCATCGAGGTGCTCGTCAAGCCGGGCGACTCCATCAAAGTCGAGCAGTCCCTGGTCACCGTGGAGTCCGACAAGGCCTCGATGGAAATTCCGTCGTCGGCTGCGGGCGTGCTCAAGGAGCTCAAGGTCAAGTTGGGCGACATCGTCAACATCGGCGACCTGCTGGCCGTGCTGGAGGGCACCACGGCAACTGCCGGAACACCGTCAGCACCAGCGCCGGCTGCGCCAGTCGCCGCTGCACCTGTTGCTGCGCCAGCCGCCGCGTCGGTCAGCGCACCGGCTGCCGCAGCCTTGCCAGCGCATGAACCCGCCACGGCCCTGCAGGGCAATTTGCCGCACGCCTCACCGTCGGTGCGTAAATTCGCCCGCGAGCTTGGCGTGCCCCTGGCAGAGGTCAAAGGCTCGGGCCCGAAAGGCCGCATCACACAGGACGACGTGCAGGCCTTCACCAAGGCCGTGATGACCGGCGATACCCGGACCCAGGCGCAGGCCGCCAAGGCGCCCGCAGCCTCCGGCGGTGGCGTGGGTCTGGACCTGCTGCCATGGCCCAAGGTCGACTTCACCAAGTTCGGGCCAGTTGAGCGCAAGGACATGTCCCGCATCAAGAAGATCAGCGGCGCCAACCTGCTTCGCAACTACGTGATGATCCCGCACGTCACCAACCATGACGATGCCGACATCACCGAGCTGGAAGCCTTCCGCGTTTCGACCAACAAGGAAAACGAGAAGGCAGGCCTGAAGGTCACCATGCTGGCCTTCCTGATCAAGGCCAGCGTTGCGGCGCTGAAGAAATTCCCCGAATTCAATGCCTCGCTGGACGGCGACCAACTGGTTTACAAGCAGTACTACCACATCGGTTTTGCCGCCGACACGCCCAACGGGCTGGTCGTTCCCGTGCTCAAGGATGCCGACAAAAAAGGCGTGCTGCAGATCAGCCAGGAAATGGGCGAACTCGCGAAGAAGGCGCGCGACGGCAAGCTCACGCCCGCCGAAATGCAGGGCGCCAGCTTCACCATCTCGTCGCTGGGCGGCATTGGCGGGCGTTACTTCACGCCCATCATCAACGCGCCGGAAGTCGCCATCCTCGGCGTCTCCAAGAGCCAGATGGAACCTGTGTGGGATGGCAAGGCCTTCCAGCCGCGCCTGATGCTGCCCATGTCGCTGGCCTGGGACCACCGCGTGATCGACGGCGCCGGCGCCGCGCGCTTCAACGCCTATCTCGGACAAATCCTCGCTGACTTCCGCCGCGTTCTGTTGTGATGGCCCCCACGCTTTTCACTTCGTGTAAGGCGCTGCCCCCCGAGGGGGCGGTGCTTGCTTGGGGCGGCCCGGCGCTGCGCACGTCATGACAACACTTGTAGTCGTCAAGAAAGCGGGCCAGATTGCCATTGCCGCGGACACACTGGTCACGTTTGGCGATACCAGCCTGACCCACCGGTTTGAGGCCAACAGCAAGATATTCAAGGTGGATGCGCCCGTGGTAGGCCCGAGCTACATCGGGATGGCCGGCACGGTGGCGCACTTTCCCGCACTGCGCAAGGCCATGGCCGCGTTGCCCAAGGAGCAGCTCAGGCTGGGATCCCGCGACGAGGTGTTTGACACCTTCATCAAGCTGCACCCTCTGCTGAAAGACACGTTTTTCCTGCAAACCAAGGAAGACGACAACGACCCTTACGAGTCCAGCCAGTTCACCGTGGTGATTGCCAACGCCAGCGGCATTTACGGCCTCTACAGCTACCGTGAAGTCTTTGAGTTCAAGGAGTTTTGGGGCATTGGATCGGGCCGCAGTTTTGCGCTGGGGGCCATGCACGCCTGCTGGGACAAGGCCAAAACCGCCCGCGAAGTGGCCATGGCGGGCATGAATGCCGGTTGCGAGTTCGACAAGAACTCCGCTGGACCCGTTGAAGTATTTACTCTCAAATTGAAAGCCTCCAAATGAGCGCATCTTCGAGTCTCATCGATATCAAGGTACCGGACATTGGCGACTTTGACGAAGTGTCCGTGATTGAAGTGCTGGTCAAGGCCGGCGACACCATCAAGGCCGAGCAGAGCCTGATCACCGTGGAAAGCGACAAGGCATCGATGGAAATTCCGTCGAGCCAGGCCGGCGTGGTCAAGGAAGTCAAGGTCAAGCTCGGCGACAAGGTCAAGCAGGGTTCCGTGGTGCTGACCATTGAAGGCACGGCCGCGGCGTCTGCACCTTCTTCCCCGCCCCCTCTGGGGACTGCCGGCGCAACTGCCGCCGCGCCCCCACCCCAACCCTCCCCCAAAGGGGGAGGGAGTGACGCGCTTTCCGCGCCCGTTGCCAGTAGCTACTCCGGCACGGCAGACCTCGACTGCGACGTGCTGGTGCTGGGCGCGGGCCCTGGCGGCTATTCGGCTGCGTTTCGCGCTGCCGACCTGGGCCTCAAGGTCGTGCTGGTGGAGCGCTACGCGACCCTTGGCGGCGTCTGCCTCAACGTGGGCTGCATTCCGTCCAAGGCGCTGCTGCATGTGGCGGCCGTCATGGATGAAGTCAGGCATTTCGACAGCCTGGGCGTGAGCTTTGGCGAGCCGGTACTGGACATCAACAAACTGCGCACGCACAAGGAAAAAGTCGTCGGCAAGCTGACGGGCGGGCTCGCCGCCATGGCCAAGATGCGCAAGGTCACCGTGGTCCGCGGCTACGGCAGTTTTGTCGGCGCGCACCATGTCGAGGTGCAGGAAACCTCGGGTGCCGCGCAAGAGACCACCGGCAAGAAGCAGACCATTGCCTTCAAGCATTGTGTGATTGCCGCGGGCTCGCAAGCGGTGCGCCTGCCTTTCATGCCCGAGGACCCGCGCGTGGTGGACTCGACGGGTGCACTGAACATGAAAGAAGTGCCCAAGCGCATGCTGATCCTGGGCGGCGGCATCATCGGCCTGGAAATGGGCACGGTCTATTCCTCGCTGGGCGCGCGCCTGGACGTGGTTGAAATGCTCGACGGCCTGATGCAGGGCGCCGACCGTGACCTGGTCAAGGTCTGGCAGAAAATGAATGCACCGCGCTTTGACAACATCATGCTCAAGACCAAAACGGTGGCGGCCAAGGCGACCGCGGCTGGCATTGAAGTCAGCTTTGAAGGCGAGGGCGCTCCCGCACCGCAAACCTACGACCTGGTGCTACAGGCCGTGGGCCGCACGCCCAACGGTAAAAAGATCGCGGCTGAAAAAGCTGGCATCAGCGTGACCGACCGCGGCTTCATTCCGGTCGACATCCAGATGCGCACCAACGTGCCGCATATCTTCGCGATTGGCGATGTCGTGGGCCAGCCCATGCTGGCGCACAAGGCGGTGCATGAAGCGCATGTGGCGGCTGAAGTGATTGCCGGCGAACTGCAGGGCAACAAGGAACTGGCGAGCGCCGCTTTCAATGCCCGCGTGATCCCGAGCGTGGCGTACACCGATCCCGAAATTGCCTGGGTAGGTCTGACCGAAGACCAGGCCAAGGCGCAGGGCATCAAGGTCAAGAAAGGCCTGTTCCCCTGGACGGCCTCGGGCCGCGCGATTGCCAACGGCCGCGATGAAGGTTTCACCAAGCTGCTGTTTGACGACAGCCCCGAAGCGCATGGCCATGGCAAGATCCTCGGTGGCGGCATTGTGGGCACGCACGCCGGTGACCTGATTGGTGAGATTGCCCTGGCGATTGAAATGGGCGCGGATGCCGTCGACATCGGCAAAACCATCCATCCGCACCCTACGCTCGGCGAGAGCATGGGCCTGGCGGCCGAGGTGGCGCACGGCAGCTGCACGGATTTGCCGCCTGCGCGGAAGTAAGGATCGAAAAATTCGCTGAAAACGCTACAAATTCAGTAGCTGGCCGCGCAGATTCCGCAAGGACTGCGCGGTTTTTTTGTGCGGCAATAACGCGCGTGTGCGACTTGAATCATGGCTTGCGCCGGAACTGAGTCTGCATATCCCGATCCCAACGCAGCAAGCACGGCGCCAGGAATTCAGCAAAGCCGTCTGCCGGTGGAGACAGCGCGCGCGCGACGGGTCGATAAATGCAGACATACCGGATCGTCTCTGGCTCGACTATGTTTCGCATGACGAGGCCAAATGTCGCCGCCAGCGGGGCGACGTAGGTCGGCGCCAGCGTTGCGGCAAGTCCATGCGAGGCCAGACCGAACGCGGTTGTGACGTTGTCAACCACATCGATGGGGATGATGCGCGTGTCCGCCGGCAGGTTGACGAACATCTGCGCGACACCGCCTTCGTGGTCACGCCCGGTCGTGACCAGCGGCACATCGCGTAAGTCTTGCCAGCGCACGCGGCTGAGCTGATTGAGCCGATGGGTCGGGGCGCACCACAACACCCAGGGGGTCGCATAGACCTGTTCGCAATGAACCTCGTCCCCCGTCGGGCGGTCCGGGCCAATCGCGAGATCCACGTCGCCACTTGCGACGCGTGCGACGAGTTGCTCGACCGGTGTGTCACAGATCCGCACGATGACTTTGGGCTTCTTGCGCGCATATTCAGCGATGGCCGCCGGCAGTGCCGTGCTGGCCAACACCAACGGCGCGCCCACGCGCACGATGCCCGCGGCGCGGTTGCGAATATCGTCCGCCGATTGAGCGGCCGCTTGTACATGGCGCAAAACGGATTCGGCCGAAGATAGGAAATCTTTGCCCGCACTCGACAGGCTGACACGCCGCGTCGTGCGGTCGAACAGCCGGAAGCCCAGCTCCGACTCCAGTTCAGCCAGTAGCTGACTCACGGCCGAGGACGTCAGCCCGAGCCGTTGCGCCGCCGCGCCGATGCCATGGAGGTCGGCGATGGCGAGAAATGCTTCGAATTGTCGAAGGGTGACGCGGTTCAGAGGCATGGGCGTATTGTAAAGAAAAACTTACGAATGCCGGAAAATCGATTGATTGTTCAGTGTGGCGTTCCGATCGACACTCTTTTTACGACGCGCCACTCCCAACCCGATGGCCGCCCGCAGCGGACCCGGTCGTCTCACCTGTCTCGCCCATTTTTTAACTTATCCAGCCCACACGAAGAGAGTCACCATGTTCGAACATATTCCCTCCTATGCCGGCGACCCTATCCTCAGCCTCAACGAGGATTTCCAGCGCGATCAACGCGAGAACAAAGTCAACCTCAGCATTGGCATCTATTTCGACGATGCAGGCAAGCTGCCGGTAATCCGCGCCGTCGGCACCGCGGAAAAGGAAACGCTTGAGGTCATAGGTCCGCGTCCGTATCTGCCGATGGCGGGCCTAGCGGCCTACCGCGACGCGGCGCAGGCACTCGTGTTTGGCGCCGACAGCGAGGCGCGGGCGCTCGGTCGGATTGCGACCTTGCAAACGATAGGGGGATCTGGCGCACTCAAGATCGGCGCCGATTTTCTGAAACGCCATTTCCCGTCTTCCCAGGTCTGGATCAGCGATCCGAGTTGGGAAAACCATCGGGTCGTGTTCGAAGGTGCGGGCTTCATCGTGAACAATTACCCCTACTACGATCCGCACACGGGAGGCGTGCGCTTTGCCGAGATGCTCGATGCGCTCAAGCGCTTGCCAGCGCAAAGCATCGTGTTGCTGCACGCATGTTGTCATAACCCGACGGGGGTTGACTTGAACGATGGGCAATGGGGCGAACTCATTCCCGTGTTGCAGCAGCGGCGCCTCATCGCATTCGTTGACATGGCCTATCAGGGATTCGGCGCAGGGCTGGACGAAGACGCATCCTGCATCCGCTTGCTCGCGTCCGCTGGCGTGCCGCTCGTGGTTGCCAATTCGTTCTCCAAGAATTTTTCGCTTTACGGCGAGCGGTGTGGCGCGCTCAGCGTGCTGTGCGAAACGGCCGACGAGGCGGGCAAAGTATTGGGCCAACTGACATCGACCGTGCGCGCCAACTACAGCAGTCCTCCAACCCACGGCGCGCGCATCGTCGCCAGCGTGCTGGCCACGCCATCTCTGCGCGCAGCGTGGGAGCGGGAATTGGGCGTGATGCGCGAGCGTATCGTCGCGATGCGGCACGCCATGCACGAGGGCTTGAGCGGCCACGCGGACGAACTCCTGCGGGCGCGCTACCTCACGCAGCGCGGCATGTTCACCTATACGGGCTTGACAGAAGCGCAGGTTGAACGGTTGCGTCAAGAGCACGCCGTCTATCTGTTACGTTCCGGGCGCATGTGCGTCGCGGGATTGAATGAACGCAACGTCGGCGAGGTGACGAAGGCGATCGCCGGCGTGCTCTCCAGCGCGGCTTGAACCGGGGCAAGGACATCATGTCGATGATTGAAAAAATCCCATCCCCTGCGCAGGATCGTCCCGCGATGCACCACGACGAGTGGCAAGCCCGGGTGCAACTGGCGGCCTGCTACCGTATCTTTGCGCTGCTCGGCTGGACCGAGATGATCTACAACCACATCACCCTGCGCTTGCCGGTCAGCGTCAGTGGAGATGAGCGCCAATTTTTGATCAATCCGTTCGGACTCCACTACAGCGAAGTCACCGCCAACAATCTCGTGAAGATCGATTCGCGTGGCAACATTCTGGATGGATCGCCGTATCCAGTAAATCCTGCCGGCTTTACCTTGCATGCGGCCATCCATGGCGGCGTGCAGGGCGCACATTGTGTGATGCATACGCATACGACGGCGGGCGTTGCCGTCGCCTGCCTTGAGCAGGGTCTGCAGCAATCAAACTTTTACAGCGCGCAATTGCACGACATGCTCGCCTACCATGACTTTGAGGGCATTACGATCCATCCCGAGGAAGGGCCGCGCCTGTTGGAACACATCGGTAACCGGCCTGCGGTGATTCTGCGCAACCATGGCTTGCTGACGTGGGGGCAGACGCTGCCGCAGACCTTCGCGATCTTGTGGACCCTGAACCGCGCGTGCGAAATCCAACTGGCCACGCTTTCGATGGGAGCGGCGCGCCTGATCCCCGACGCGGTGGCGCGAAGCTGCACACGCGACGCGTTGCAGTTCGATCCCCTCCACGGCGCGGGGCAAGACATGTTCGACGCCCTGGTGCGGCAAATCGATCGTATCGATCCCTCTTACAAGGAATGAAATGATGAAAATTTGTATTTATGGTGCCGGTGCGATCGGTGGTTGGATTGGTGTCAAGCTGGCCCAAGCGGGTTGCGAGGTGAGCGTGGTGGCGCGCGGCGTGACACTCGCGGCGATCCAGCAACATGGGCTCCGGCTCGACGAAGATGGCGCAAGCCATGCGGTCAGCGTGCGCGCGAGCGCGTCGCCGGCCGATCTCGGGCCGCAGGATCTCGTGATCGTTGCCGTGAAGGCTCCCGCGATGGGGGCCGTCGCGACGCAGATTGCACCCTTATTGAAACTGGACACGATGGTCTTGACGGCGATGAATGGCGTGCCATGGTGGTTTTGTGCCGGGCTAGATGGGAAAAATGCCGGCCAGCGCTTGAAGACGATCGATCCTGACGGCGCGATCGCCGCGGCCATTCCGGCTGCGCAGGTGGTCGGCTGCGTCGTGCATGCCAGTTGCCTGCTCAAGGAACCCGGCTACGTGCTTCACCGCCAGGGTCATGGTTTGATACTCGGCGATGCGGCAGGCCAGTCGGGAGCGCGTGTGCAATCGCTGTGCGCGAAATTGATCGCCGCAGGCTTCGATGCTTCGGTGTCCGAGCGCATTCAGCGCGACGTCTGGTACAAGCTTTGGGGCAACATGACGATGAATCCCGTCAGCGCGCTGACGGGGGCGACGACGGATCGCATTCTCAGCGACGATCTGGTGCGCGAATTCGTCACCTGCGTGATGCTTGAGGCAAAGGAAATCGGCGCGCGCCTTGGCGTGCCCATCGATCAAGAACCGGCCGACCGGCATGCGATCACGCTCAAACTGGGCGCAATAAAAACTTCCATGCTGCAAGATGTCGAAGCTCGCAGGGCGGTCGAACTCGATGCCTTGGTCGGCGCGGTGGGAGAGCTGGGCCAGATCGCCGGGGTGCCGACGCCATTCACCAACGCCTTGCTGGGCCTGGCGCGTCTGCAGGCGCGTACCTTGGGACTGTATCCGAAGGATTGAGTCGGGTCGCACGCACAGGCCGTCATGCCATCCGATCTTGTGGTGCAAACCCGATGGCTGTCGCAGGCTGCCTGGCCGAGAATGGCTGTTCTTATCTGGAGAAGCCATGTTCGAAGCCCGGTCCGTTGGTCGTTTCGTGGGTCGTTTGTCACGCCGCCGTTTCAACCTGGCCATCACGGCTGGTGCCAGTGCGGTGTGTGTGCCGCTGTTGGCCCAGCCTGCCTGGCCGAACAAGCCGATACGCCTGATCGTGCCTTACACGCCCGGCGGCTTCACCGACCAGATGGCGCGCATCGTCCAGGTCGGCCTGCAAAACCGCCTGCAGCAAACCGTCACGGTGGACAACAAGCCCGGCGCCAACAGCATCATTGGCGTGGACATGCTGGCCAAAGCCCCGGCCGATGGCAGTACGTTTGCGGCGGTCATCGCGGCCTATGCCGCCAATACCACGCTGTACCCCAAACTGCCGTATGACCCGCGCAAGGATTTAACCGGCGTCTCGTTGATGGGCGTGTCGCCGCTGCTGGCCGCCGTCAACAACGACGCACCTTTCCAAACCGCGAAAGAGCTGATTGACTACGCACGGGCCCATCCCGGCAAGGTCAGTTTTGGCTCATCCGGCAATGGCTCGGCCGCGCACCTGACCACCGAGCTGCTCAAGTCCCTCACCGGGACCTACATGGTGCACATTCCCTACCGCGGCGCCGTGCCGGCGCTCACCGATTTGATGGGCGGGCAGATTCAGCTGTTTTTTGATGCCGCCACCGGACTTATCAACCAGGGCAAGGCCGGCAAGGTCCGGTTGATTGGCGTGTCCAGCGATCGCCGCCTGCCGGCTGTACCCGACGTGCCGACCTTCATCGAGCAGGGATTTGCCGGCTTTACCGGCAGCACCTGGGCCGGCATGCTGGCGCCGGCAGCCACGCCCAAAGACATCATCAGGCGTATGTCGGAAGAAGTGGGGCGCATCATTCGCAGCGATGAAACCCGGGCCCGGCTGGACGCCATGGGCACTTTTGCCGCGGGAGGCACGCCGGAGGAATTTGATGCGTTTATTGCGGCCGAAACGGCCAAATGGGCGAAGGTGATCAGAGATGCCGGCGTCAAGGCCGACTGATCGGTGCACAGGCAGATGCTGCCTGCGCGGACCTATTCGCCAGCCGGGTTACCTGGCGGCGCGCTGCCTTGCACGCGGCGGGCGCCGTCAAAGCGGCGCGCCCAGTAGTCGACGCCCATGCTTTCCACCCGGACTTCTGCGCCCGGTTTGGGGGAGTGGATGAACTTGCCGTCGCCAACGTAAATGCCCACGTGGCTGAACGCGCGCCTCAGGGTGTTGAAAAACACCAGGTCGCCGGGCTGCAAGTCGTTTTTGTCAATGCTTTGAGTGGCCGCAGCCTGCTGCTCAGCCTTGCGCGGCAGCAACAGGCCCACGCTTTGCTCATAAATGGCACGCACAAAACCGCTGCAGTCAAAACCGGTTTCAAGGTTATTGCCGCCCCGTTTGTAAGGCACGCCCAGGAAGCCCATGGCATTGACGACCAACTCGGACGCCCTGTCGCGGACGTTCTGGCGAACCTGGTCAATTCGGGTGAGCAGGCCTTTGTCGGCCAGCAGCTTGTCCATGTCATCAGCAGAGTTGCCGGGCGCTGCGTGTGCACTGAGCGCCAGCAGGGCGGCAGAGGCAATGACGAGGGCAGGGGCAAACATTCGCATGGCGTGGAGCTTACTTGAAGGATTGGTCCTGCGTCAATCTCATGTTGTTTCTTGATTGCGATTACAACCCATTGATTTGTAACGACTTAACACGACCCAACACGACGATAAAGCCTCTCCTAATGAGAAAGTGCTATGTTTGTTTACGAAAACGACTACATCGGAGCCCGATGCGTTCACTGGCCCGAGCGGCAAAAACAGGCCCGCCGTGGGATTATCTGTCGGGAAGCCCACGTGAAAATTGATTCCAGGCCGTCATCCGTCACCCAGACAATGGACGCCGGGAAAGGCTATTGATGGAGAAAAATATGGCATTAACCGGGTTGAAACAGGCACTTTTAGCTATTATTTTTGTAGCAATTTTCACGCCTGCACCGTCGGCTCGCGCCCAAGACCAGGCGCAGCCTGTTCGCCCGGAAACCGTGGCGGCGGGCCTGGAGCACCCATGGGGTGTGGCTTTTCTACCGGGTGGGCGTTTTCTGGTGACGGAACGTCCCGGCCGGATGCGGGTGGTCCACCCGGACGGCAGACTGGGCGCCCCCCTCGCCGGGCTGCCCCGGATCGACGCGGGCGGGCAGGGCGGTTTGCTCGATGTGGTGCTTGACGCCGATTTTGCGAACAACCGCGGCCTTTACTTCTGTTTTTCCGAGCCGGCCACCACGGGCAACGGCAACAGTACAGCCCTGGCACGCGCTACCCTGAGCGCAGACCAGGCCCGCCTGGACGATGTCAGGATCATCTTCAGCCAAAAACCAAAATTCGCCAGTTCGGCCCACTTTGGCTGCCGCATCGTCGAAAGCCGCAGCCCCGGCGTGAACGGCCGGCCTGACGGCAAGCTGTTTTTGACCTTGGGCGAGCGTTTTTCGCGCCGGGAAGATGCCCAAAAACTCGACAACCACCACGGCAAGATCGTCCGCATCAACAAGGACGGCTCCGTACCCCCGGACAACCCCTTTGTCGGAAAGGCCGGGGCCTTGCCGGAAATCTGGAGTTATGGCCATCGCAATCCCCAAGGTGCCACGCTCACACCCGATGGCAGTTTCTGGATGCATGAGCACGGACCGCAGGGTGGAGATGAAATCAATCTTCCCCGGGCCGGCGCCAATTACGGCTGGCCGGTCATCACGTATGGGGAAAATTATGGCGGCGGCAAGATCGGCGAAGGCCTGACGGCCAAAGCGGGCATGGAGCCGCCCCTGCATTACTGGGTCCCGTCGATTGCGCCTTCGGGCATGGCGTTTCTGACCAGCGAGCGTTATGGCAAGGCCTGGCAGGGCAACCTGTTTGTAGGCTCGCTCAAGTTTGCCTACCTGGACCGCATTGAGCTGTCGGCGCCTTTCGGGGGCAAGGTGCTTCGTGAAAGCAAGCTTCTGGTCGAGGTGGGCGAGCGCATTCGCGATGTGAGGCAGGGCCCCGATGGCCTGCTTTATGTGCTGACGGACAGCCGCAACGGCAAGCTGATACGCCTGCTGCCTGGCGGGTAACGCGAGCGGAGCGGGCTACCCTGCTGCGGCAATGAGATCAAGCTCGACCGACGCATTCTTGGGGAGCTGGACGACGCCCACCGAAGTGCGCGTGTGAACGCCGGCAGGGCCCAGAACGGCATAGAGCACCTCTGACGCGGCGTCGGCGACCTCGCTTTGCTGGGTGAAGTCTTGAGCCGATTGCACGTAGACCGTCATGCGAAGAATGTGTTTCACACGCTCCAGGCTTCCGAGGCTTTGCCGCAGCAGTGCGAGCGCGCGCATGGCACAGACTTTGGCCGCCAGCTGGGCCTGAGGAACTGAAACTTCCGCTCCGGCGCGGCCCGTGACGACGACGGTATTTCCGACGCGCGGGATCTGGCCGCTGACGTAGACCTGGTCGCCGTGTTGCACGACGGGGACGTAATTTCCGCCGATTTTGATTTCACCGTCGAAGTTGTAGCCGAGTGCGGCTGCTGCGGCGGCGAACCGGGTTTCGCGTGAGTCTTCCATGAACTGTGGGTTCTTTCTGTGGGTTTCTTTGCAAGTGGTTCGGTTGCGTTTGACTGATGGGGAAACTATCCCGGCGGAGGGAAAACTCCCGCGTTTCACTTGGCGGTGAACACCGCGGGCAGTTTTTTGGGCGCCTTGATGCGCAGCTGCTTGTTGACGTTTTCCTGGCCAAACACCACCTCGATGTCGGCCACCGCCACACCGAACAGCGGCGCCAGGAAGCGCACCATGTGGTCGGTGGCCTTGCCGCTCTTCGGCGCGGCGGTGACGCTGACTTTGAGCTGCGTGCCTTTGGGCTTGCCAATGGCGTCGCGGCTGGCGGCGGGCTTGCCCAGGATGTTGACCACCAGCACATCCCCGTCCCAGGCAAAAAACGAGTCGCCGGTGGCGTTGCGCGGTGCGGCCATTCAGTTGGGGCTCTTCAGCCGCAACAGGCTGACGCCCAGCAGGCCGAAGGCGCCGCCGCAGATGCGGTTGAACAGGCGGGCCCGGTGGGCCGTGGCGAACCAGCGGTGGGTGCGCTTCGCCAGCAGCACGTAGGCCACGTGAGATGTCAGCACGCAGGCGGTGAAGGCGCTGGTCAGCGCGAGGAATTGCGGCAGCACCGGGGTGTCCGGATGGATGAACTGGGGAAACAGCGCGGTGAAGAACAGGATGCTTTTAGGGTTGGTCAGCGCCACCAGCAGGCCCTGCCGGAACAGGACGGCATTGGTTTTTCCGGGCTGCGCCTCGGTGGGCAAAGGCTTGTCGAACATCGAGGTTTTGCTCGTCCACTGGCGGTAACCGAGGTAGACCAGGTACACCGCGCCCAAGGTCTTGAGTACCGTAAACAGCCAGGCCGAGGTGTGCAGCAAGGTGCCCAGGCCCGCCATCGCCGCGCCGGAGACAGCGAACACGCCCAGCACATTGCCGGCAGAGCTGCACAGCGTTTTGCGCGGCCCCCAGGCGACGGCGTTGGAGACGGCCAGCAAAATGCCCGGCCCGGGGCTGAAGGCAGTGACCAGCGAAATGGTGATGAACAGGAGCCAGGCGGAGGGGGTCATGGGCGCAGAGTTGAGAAATTGGAAATGAAAAATCGGAAATGAGAGATGGCAGGAGTGAATTTACCCCAGCAAGGCAGTTAAGGTTTTTGTTAAACAGGCTCGGCGCCGCGAAATCGGGTGCCTGCGATCCTGGCGATTCCGGGAAAGCACCTGAGAAGCTTCTTGCCCGCCTTGCCAAGAGCGCGCATCGGCGATGGGCGGCCTTTCGGGCTCACCAGGCAAACGGCTTCCCCTTGCGGGCCGGCCGTCAGTGTGATCCAGCCGTCCTGCTCGATAAGGTGCACCTGCCCGGGTTCCAGCGGCGTCCTGGCGCGAAAGACCCGCTCGCCCAGCCAGAGCGGCGTGCCTATCACTACCAGGCTGCCCGAGGTGCTGAGCAAGGAGATCCCTGCCTTGGACCAAAGAAACAGGGATTCGCCAGCACCAAGCTGGAGAGCTTGCAGCGGCTTCGGGTGAACTTGCATGGGGAGCTCCATTCAGGAAAGGAAGCCCTTAGGTTAGTGACGATGCCTTATTCCCGACAGAGGCAATCAATGCCTTTCTGTATCGGTACAGATGGCTATTTATCCATCTGTTATGGTTCGATTTCGGCCCATCTGTGGCTGTGTCACTGCTGTCCCTTCACGGATCATCTGGTTTTACGGTTTTATTTAGTTTATGGATGCGCAACCGCTTTACCTCCGGCTCTCCAGCCACTACCGCCAAGCCATCCAGTCTGGTGTGTTGCTGCCCGGCCAGCGCATGCCCTCGGTTCGGGCCCTGACCCGGTTGCATCAGGTCAGCCTGTCGACAGCCGTGGAGGCCTGCCATACGCTGGAAGATGAAGGCTGGCTGGAAGCGCGGCCCCGTTCGGGCTACTTTGTTCTCAGGCGGCGCCGCGTGGACATTCAGCCGCCCAGTGAGCCCGAGGCCGGCCGCAAGCTGGATCCGGCGCAGTATGTCGGCATCCATGACCGTGTCTCGGACTATGTGGCCAAATGCAATGTGTACCCCCTGGTCACCAACCTGGCCGCCGCACATGGCCCACCCGAGGTCTATCCCTCCGAGGCTCTGAAGAACGCGGCCACCCGGGCCTTGCGCAAGCATCCCCACCTGCTCGTCAGCGCGGTGGATCTGCCCGGCGATTCACCGCTGAAGACCGTGCTGGCCCGGCGCGCGCTGGCCGCAGGTATGCAGTTGTCGGCCGAAGAGATTGTGGTGACGCACGGCTGTATTGAAGCGCTCAACATCGCGCTGCGGGCGGTGGCGCAGCCGGGCGATACCATCGCCGTCGAATCCCCGACCTATTACGGCTTGCTGCAGGTCCTGGAAAGCCTGGGCCTGCGCGCACTGGAGATTCCCACCAGTCCCAAGCTGGGCCTTTCCGTGGAAGCGCTGGACCTCGCCTTTCAGACACATGACAGTATCCGGGCCGTGGTGGTCATGCCCAATTTCCACAATCCGCTGGGCAGCGTGATGCCCGATGCGGAGAAGGAAAAGCTGGTGGCCCTGTGCGAGCGCCAGCAGGTGGCGCTGATTGAAGACGACACCTACGGCGCGCTGGGCCATGACGACATTCCACTGAAAGCCGCCAAGGCCTGGGACCGCAGCGGCTCGGTGATTTACTGTGCATCGCTGCGCAAGATTTTGGCACCCGGCCTGCGCCTGGGCTGGATGGCCGGCGGTCGCTGGCAGGCCCGCATCCAGATGCTCAAGTACGCGCAGAGCCGCTCCAATGAGGCGCTGGCCCAGATCACCGTGGCTGAGTTCATGGCCTCCAGCGCCTACGACCGTCACATGGTCCGCTTGCGCCACCTGCTCAATGTGCAGCGCGAACAGATGGCCGAGGCGATTGCGGCGCACTTCCCGGCGGGTACCCGACTGTCTGTACCCGGTGGCAGCATGTTGTTGTGGGTGGAGCTGCCGCCCGGCACCTCCGCGCAGGCCGTGTTCGACGCCGCGATCCGGCAGGGCATACGGGTTGCGCCCGGCTCGATGTTTTCCAACTCCAGCCGCTTTGACCACTTCCTGCGCATCAGTTGCGCCTCTCCGTTTTCCAGTGAGGCCGATCAGGCTCTGCGCAAACTGGCCGCCATCGTGTCGGCGCAGGTTCTGGACGCTCCGGTCTGAACGCGTGTTTATGTGTGGATGCGTATGGTTTTTGCCAAGCCCTTCACCAAGCTTTTTATTTTCTGATGCAGGCAGCTATCGCTTTAATGGCAAATGAAAAAAGAAAAGCCTAATGCGCAGCCTGCTGGCCACGCTTGACGAAAAACAGGCCCGCACCTACCGCCATGAGCAGGCCGCCAAACAGGCGGTTCTGCACCTTGATGGCGCGGGCATTTTTAAACAGGGGCTGCAGCCGGCTGGCGGCAAAGGCATAGCCGTGCATGACCACGGTGTCCACCGCCACCGTGGTCATGGCAATGACCAGCAGCTGGAGCCAGAGTGGGCGGCCCTGGCTGATGAACTGAGGCAGCACGGCCACCATGAAGAGGATGCCTTTGGGGTTGGTCGCATTGGTCAGCAAGCCTGTGAGGCAGCGTTTGCGCGATGACGGAACGCTCGCTTCGTTTGCCGGTGCGCCCACATCATCCGTCATGATGGCGTCCGGTGAACGCCACTGTGACCAGCCTATGTACATCAGGTAGGCGGCCCCCAGGGTTTTGACAATGTTGAACGCCAGCTCCGAGGCCAGCAGCAGCGAGCCAACACCTGCGCCGGCAACCACCAGGATCATCAGCAAACCGGCCTGCAGCCCGGCGATGGTGGCCTGCGTGCGTTTAACGCCATAGCTCAGGCCGTGGCTCATGGCCAGGACGGCGCCCGAGCCCGGTGAAATCGCTATCAGGATGGAGGCGAGGAAATAGGCGGTCCAGGTGTCAATGGCCATGGTTTTTTTGCGGTGATGAGGGGTCAGGGACGACGCGTACGGAAGCGGTTCGGAGAGGATGGAGAGGCGCGAAAACGCACGCCATCCTACATGCGTCAAGTTTACCCACAGGTATCATGGTTGAATGGCTTCAACGGCATCCTGGCAAGGTCGACTCACGCAAACAGGCCGTGCTGCCCAGCGGTGGGTGATCGAATGGTGGCGCCTGGTGCACCTGGGCGCGCTGATTCTGGTGCTGACGCTGTCGCCTTCGAGCTACAACCGCGAAAGCCGCCTGGTGCTGTCGCGCCACATCTACCTCAATACCGCGCCCATCCTGCTGGGGTTTACCGTGCTGTGCGCGCTGGTCACCGTGGTGCTCACGCGCATCGTGCTGGTCACGGCGCTGAGCTACGGCCTGTCGCAATACGCGCTGCAGGTCGTCATCCGCGTGCTGGTGCTGGAGCTGATTCCCCTGACCGCGGCGCTGTTTGTGGCGCTGCGCTGCACCATCCCCGACGGCGCCGAACTCATGGCGATGCAGGCCAGCGGCGAACTTGACGAGATGCGGCGCCAAGGCATCGAGCCGGTGCGGCGCGAGGTGCTGCCGCGGGTGGTGGCGGGCATGTTTTCAGGCATCACGCTGGCGGCCCTGAGCAGCGTGGTGGCGCTGGTGGTGGCCTACCTGGCGACCTATGGCTTTTCCCTGTCGGGCCTGGCCGCCTACACCCGTCTTTTTGGCCAGGTGTTCAGCCCCGCGGTGACGCTGATCTTCGTCCTCAAAACCCTGTTTTTCTGCCTGGCCGTGTCGCTGATCCCCATGGCCTCGGCCTTGTACGGCATGGCCGGCACCAGCGTACGCACCAGCGCCGAGATGCGCGGGCTGGTCCGCATGTTCGCCGTGATTTTGCTGATCGAAGTGGCCTCGCTGGTCGGCAACTACTATTGACCTGGAAACCGCATACCCATGAGTTCACCCCACGATCCCTCCACCCCGCCGGACCCCGGCTCGTCGGACCCGCTCCAGCCGGCGCGCGCGTCCGCCCCATCACCGGCGCAGGTGGCCAACCTGGAGTTCAAGGCACGGCTCCTGCTGATCTTTATGCTGCTGCTGGTGTGCGGCTCGGCGCTTTATGTGATGTATGCCCGGGGCGCGTTTGAAAGCACCCAGCGGCTGGTGTTGATTTCCGAGGACTCCGAAGGCGTCGTCGTCGGCATGGATCTCACGTTTTCAGGCTTTCCCATCGGCCGCGTGCGGCGCATAGAGCTCGCGGAAGACGGCAAGGCCCGTATCCTGGTTGATGTGGCCAGCAAGGACGCCCACTGGCTGCGCACCACCAGCGTGTTTACCTTGGTTCGCGGCATTGTGGGCGGCACCAACATTCGCGCCTACACCGGCCTGCTGAAAGACCCGCCGTTGCCCGATGGCGCAGTGCGAACCGTGCTCCAGGGTGACGCCAGCGCGGAAGTTCCCAAGGTCATTGCCGCTGCCAAGGATCTGATTGAAAACCTCAACACCCTGACGGGAAGCACCGGCGCGGTGGGCGCCAGCATGGCCAACCTGCAGATCCTGACCGAACGGCTCAACGGACCTGGCGGCGTGCTGACCGTCATGCTGGGCAGCGAGGCCGAGGCCCAAAAGCTGGTCGCTACGCTGGACCGCACCAACGCGCTGCTGACCAAGCTCGACGCCATTGCCGCCAAGACCGACACCCAGGTCTTTGGCGCCAACGGCGTGATGCCCGAAACCCGCGCCACCATTGTTCAACTCAACACCATGCTGGGCGAGGCCCGCACCAGCCTGAAAAAGGTGGATGCCCTGCTGCAAGACGCGCAGGCCGTCACGTCCAACGCGAAAGAGGCCACGGCCGACCTCGGCGCCTTGCGGGCCGATGTCGAGGTCAGCTTGCGCAAGGTGGACAGCCTGGTCAACGAGATCAACCGCAAATGGCCGTTTGCCCGTGATGCGGAGATGAAACTGCCATGAGTATCGCCATGAGCAACCCCCTGAAATTGACGGCGCTCTTCGGAGCGCTTGCCCTCTTGTTGCTCAGCGCGTGTGCCAGCGGCCCGAAGCCGCCAGACTGGCAACTCGAAGCAAAAGGTTCCATGGAGCGTTCCGTGGCCGCTTATATGGAAGGCAATTCCCGTGTGGAACAGGCCGAGCTGGAGCGCGCACGCAGCCAGCTCGCGCGCACCGGCCGCGCCGACCTGCTGGCCACCGCAGAACTGCTGCACTGCGCCACCCGTGTGGCCAGCCTCGTGTTTGAACCCTGCGCCGGCTTTGAAAAACTGCGCCAGGATGTGCCGGCGCCGCAACGCGCCTATGCAGATTACCTGGCCGGGCGAATTCAGCCCCAGAACGTCGCCTTGCTCCCGGCGCCACAACGCGCCGCTGCGGTGGGCGATGCCGGTGCCCTGAAGTCCATGGCCGATCCGCTGTCGCAACTGGTCGCCGCAGGTGTGCTGCTGCAAACCGGCAAGGCCAACCCGGCCGTCATCGGGCAGGCCATCGACACCGCCTCGGCCCAGGGCTGGCGGCGTCCGCTGTTGGCGTGGCTGGGCGTGCAGGCCCAGCGTGCAGAGCAGGGCGGAGACCTCGAAGAAGCCGCCCGGTTGCGCCGGCGCATGGACATCACGCAGAGCAGCGCTTCAGGGGCAAAGTCGTCCGCAAAAGAAACCGCAAAAGAAGCTGAAAAAGAACTTGCCAAAGAAATGCCGAAAGAAAACAAGTGAGTAACAAGTGAGTAATGCCAGTTGAGCTACACCCTCAAGCTTTACGCCTTTGAGGACGCCTCCCACGAGGAACTGCAGGCGGCGGAGCGGCGCTTCAAGGAGGCGCTGGAGGCCACGCTGGGAGACGCCAGCCTGGTCGCGCCCGTGTATGCCGCCTACATGAAGCTCGTGGCGACCTATGGCGAGACACCGGCGGAAGATGCCCTGACACCCGCTGAGCTTGAAATCTTCAGCCAGTGGCAGGCCGCCGAATCCGCGGCGATGACGGCCGCCCTGGGGCCAAACCGCTACATGGGCGATGCACAGTTCGAGATTCGCGCCCTGACTTGAACACTGAACGCAGCGGGGCCTGTTTAAGGCGAGCGGCTCAAACGCGGGGACGCCAGCGCTTGCAGCTGGTCGTCAATGGCTGTGCCCAGGTCCGGCAGGCGCGGCAGCAGTTGGGCTTTGTCCAGTGCCGCATGCAGGTGGCGTAAATCCTTGCTGCTGGTGGTGGCCTTGATCTGGGCCAGCGCCGCCGAGGTATTGCCGCTTTTAACAAGTGCCAGCATTTTTGTAACCCATTCACTCATGGCGAACCTCTGGTTGGTGCTTGGTCAGGTGAGGCTGCATGTGTTTGTCCGGGTGTTGTTTTGCTATTAAAAGCATAGCTATATGCCGCTGAATATGTTGGGCTTGAACGTTGCTTTGTCAAAAGATTCCAGTCCTTGAACGGGATGGTAGCGCCATTGGGTTCACGCAGCAATCGGTGGCGCCACGCTCCGCGCCAGCGGGCTGCGGGCAGCGGGTGCAGCGGGACCTGAGCGTCGCTACGGACCTCATGTCGCAGCCGGGTCGCGGTTTGCCGCGTTGGTTCAGCTTTTGGGGGAGGTTTTGCCGGCTGACTCCAGCGCATCAAGCAACTGGCGCAATCCGGCAAGCGCCGGGGCGCTGCCATCCATTTGCGCCCGCACAATCGCGCCGTCAACGGCCAGCGCTGCGGCTGCGGCTGTGTCTTTCCGGCTCGGGTTGTCAGGCAGCAGGTCGGCGATCACCTGCCGCATGTCCTGCTTGTGGCGCTGCGCAATCTGCACCACGCCGGGCAGGGTGCTGCCGACTTCGGCCACCGCGTTGATGAAGGCGCAGCCGCGAAATGCCGGTTCATTGAACCACTCGGCCATGGCGTTCCAGAGCGGCTTCAGCCCGCCGCCCGGTGTCGCACCATGGCGCCCCAATGAATCGACAAACCATGCCATCCAGCGCTCGTGGCGGTAATCGAGAAAGGTTCGAATCAGCTCGTCCTTGCTGGGAAAGTGCCGGTAAAAGGTGAGCTTGGCCACGCCGGACTCGGCAATGATGCGGTCGATGCCGGTGGCGCGCAGGCCGTCGCGGTAGAAAAGCTCATGCGCGGTCACCAGGATGCGTTCACGCGCGGGCAGGGTCGAAGCGTCCATTGGAGCATCCATTCAAACGTCCATTCAGATTGCGATGAAGGTATTGTAGACAGGTCTGTCTACTTGTGTCAAAATTCTGACAGGTAGACAAGGCTGTCTACTTTCTGCGTATTCACTCTGTATTCAACTACCCAACTGTCCAAAAACTCAAGGAGTCCTCATGGAAACAAGGCCGCCACTACCACCTTTTACTTTCGAAACCGCCGTGCAGAAAGTGCGCGCTGCCGAAGACGGCTGGAACTCGCGTGATCCGCAGCGGGTGTCGCTGGCCTACACACCGCAGAGCAAATGGCGCAACCGTGCCGAGTTTGTCACCGGCAGGGAAGAAATTGTCGGCCTGTTGTCGCGCAAGTGGGCCCGCGAGCTGGACTACCGCCTCATCAAGGAACTATGGACTTTTGGTGGCAACCGCATTGCGGTGCGCTTTGCCTACGAGTGGCATGACGACGCAGGCAACTGGTTCCGCTCGTACGGCAATGAGAACTGGGAGTTTGACGGTAATGGCTTGATGGCCGTGCGGCACGCGAGCATCAACGACCTGCCCATCAAGCCGGCCGACCGCAAGTTCCATTGGCCGTTGGGCCGCCGGCCGGATGACCACCCGGGTCTGAGCGATTTGGGGCTGTGAGCCGACGGGGGCGCTGGGCCTTTGCGCTGAGGCCTCTCCCCGTAGCGCTCGCCCGGTTGGGACGCGCAGTAAAATCTGGCCCCCGCCCCACAGTGCCGCTCATCAAGCTGGCATGGGCCTGCCTTTTGACCTGAGTGACTGAGCATTGACCGACTCCCGCATCCTGCCGCCTGACCTGGCCGCAGAACCCGCTTCCCCGCATTTCCCCAAAACACAAGAGGCCCGCCTGTGGCGTGGCGATGGATGGACGGCGCAAGTCCTCAAGAACGAAGACGACGACGGCTGGGCGGTCGCCATGATCAAGGATGGCGAGCCGGAGCCAGCGCTGGTCGGCCCCTGGACCATGGGGCGCGACAAAAAGAACCCCAAGCCGCTTGACGGGCCGGCGTTCAGCACGCTGGTCAAAACCGCTTCGGAATTTGTCCGCAGGCATGAGCAGCAGCTGCATGCCACGCTGCACCAGCGCATCACGGTGACGGCAAAATCATCCAGAGTCACCGTCTCGCTCGATATCGAGCCCGATGAAGACAACCCCCATGCCTTGCTTAGCGCCCATGATGAAGGCGGCGAGCAACTGGCGCAGGTCCGCGTGCTGCCGTCTTTCAAGCTCAACCGTGCCAGCGCGGTGACCTGGGTCGAGAACGACTTTCGCAGGCCGGCTGAGCGGTGAGTACCTTGGCTGACGCATGCGGGATTGACTTCGGAACGTCCAACTCCACCACGGGCTGGAGGCGGCCCGGGCAAAGCTCCCAATCTTCCCTTTTGCTGCCGCTTGAAGACGGCAAGCTGACACTGCCCTCGGTGGTTTTTTTCCACGCCGAAGATGCCCACGTCAGCTATGGTCGTGCCGCGCTGGCGGACTACCTGGCCGGGCATGAGGGGCGCTTGATGCGTTCGCTCAAAAGCCTGCTCGGCACCTCGATGATGGACGACCACACCGAAGTCATGGGGCGGGCCTTGCCGTTCAGGGATTTGCTGGCGCAGTTTGTGGGCGAGCTCAAGGGCCGGGCCGAGCAGGCGGCCGGGCGTGAATTCACTCGCGCCGTGCTTGGGCGGCCGGTATTTTTTGTGGACGACGATCACAAGGCCGACCAGCGGGCCGAACGCACGCTGGAAGAGATCGCCCGCAAGGCCGGCCTGCGCGACATCGCTTTTCAGTACGAACCGATTGCTGCGGCCTTTGACTATGAGTCACAGATCACCCGTGAAGAACTGGTGCTGGTGGTCGATATTGGCGGCGGCACCTCCGACTTTGCGTTGATCCGGCTATCGCCCGAGCGCGCCGGCCGACCGGAGCGGCGCGACGACATCCTGGCCAGCGGTGGCGTGCATATTGGGGGCACGGATTTCGACAAGTACCTGAGCCTGGCCAGCATGATGCCGATCCTGGGGTTTGGCAGCCTGCTGAAAAGCGGCCGCGAAGTTCCGTCAGCGCAGTACTTTAACCTCGCGACCTGGCACACCATCAACCAGGCCTATAGCAAAAAGTCCTGGTCGCAGATCAGCGACATGCACCGCGAAGCGCGTGACAAGGTCAAGCTGGAGCGGCTGCAGAGCGTGGTCAGGCAGCGCGCCGGCCACTGGCTCGCGCTGCAGGTTGAAGAGGCCAAGATCACCCTGTCGAACGCAGCCGAGGCGCAGATTGACATCGGCCGCATCGCTGCCGGGGAGACGGTGACGCTGCAACGGGCGGATCTGGATGGCGCCATCGAGGGGCTGGTGGCTTCTGTGGCGCAAACCGTGGCACGGCTGCTGCGTGACGCCGGTGTTGCGGCCTCAGGCATTGACACGGTGTTTTTCACGGGTGGCTCCAGCGGCGTGCCTTTGCTGCGCGAGAGAATTCTTGCGCTGATGCCCGACGCCCATTGGGTGGAAGGTGACTTGTTCGGCAGCATTGGGGCTGGGCTTGCGCTGGATGCCAGCCGCAAGTTTGCCTAGCAGGGCACCGAAGCACTGATAGGTCAAGAAGGGCAAGAGCACCTGATTGAGCCCGGAGTTGCGCAGCCACCCTCGCCTTCAAGACTGAACAGGGCTGGCCTCCACCATGTAGCGTAGCAATAGTTTTGTATTGTTATTTGCAAAAAAGAATAGTTAAATATTGCATTTCTAGGATTGATAGATAAAATACTATCCATTACATGGAAAAAGATACTTTTTTATCATGAAAACCCTGTTTGAGGTGGCTACCAGGCTGGAGGCCGAGCGGCAGCGCCTCAAGCTCGACTACCAGGCCATTGCCGAGAAGACCGGGTTGACGCCCCTGTCAGTGCGCAGTGCCTTGCAGGGCCGTACCGCACCGCGCATCACCACACTGATGGCCATTGCCGACCAACTTGGGCTGGAAGTGCTTTTGTTGCCCAAAGTCCTTGCGGCGGGGCTGGAGGCGCACGCGGGTGCGGGTACTGGAGAGGGGCCTGAGCCGGCGCTTTCCCAGGTGGATCGCATCATTGCGCAAACCCGGCTTCGCTCCCAGGCCGGCGCCAAAGGCCAACAGCCCAAATGAACGTCCTGGCACTCGACATCTACGTGGGCTCCCTGCGTGCCGGGCTGCTGTTCCAGTACGGCACGGGTAACACTGCGCTCACACGCTTTGTTCCTGACCCATCCTTCTGGTCACGGCCTGACGCACCGGTTCTTTCGTGGGCCGCCACCGATGACGACCCCCAGCGCCGTGAAATCTTCTGGCGCAGCTACGTCAGCACGCCTTTTTTCAATGCGGAAGGTGGCCGCCTGCCGGCTTTTTTCCAGAACCTGCTGCCCGAAGGGCCGCTGCGCCGCCACCTGGAAGAGCTGCGCGGCTGCGGGCCGGGTGACCACTTCGACCTGCTGGCCGCGTGCGGCACCGACTTGCCAGGCAATGTCTATGCATACCCCGCTCACCTGGATACCGCCGCACTCGCCGCTGTGGTGACCCAGCACAACGATGCGCTGGAGATGTCCGTCACGGCCGACCCCTTGCCCGAGGCCACCTCCTTGTCGGGCGTGCAACCCAAGCTTGCACTGGTCGCGCAGCACGGGCGCTATGTGGCGCGGACCCGGGACGTGCAGGGCACGCACATCATTGCCAAGCTGCCGACGGTTGAATATGCCTTGCTGCCCGAGGTGGAGGAGTTGTCGCTGCGGCTGGCGCAGGCCGCGGGCGCAGACGTCTGCACCGCATGGCTGGCCCCCCTGGAGCAGATAGTGGCCGAGCAGCCCTTTGTACTGGGCGAAAGCAGGCATTTCCTGGCGGTCAGGCGCTTTGACCGCGGGCCCGAGGGACACATTCATTGCGAAGACTTCGCGCAGATCCTGCGCATACAACCCGAAGAAAAATATACGCACCCGGCCGCCACTTACGCCACCATGGCCAGCACGCTACGGGGCGGCATGGGTCTGGGGCAGCGGGGGGAGGATGCAGCCGAAGAGCTGATCCGCCGCGCAATGATCAATGAGATGCTGGGCAACTACGACGCGCATGTGAAGAATTTCGGGGTGCTCTACCGCGATGGCCGCACACCGGAACTGTCTCCAGCCTATGACGTGGTGGCCTATGCCGCCTACCTGGGGGGACGCGGCCATGCCTTGCGCTTTGTGCCCGGTGGCGAAAAACAGGCGCGGCTCACTCCGCAGACCGTGCGCAGCTTTTGCAACGCCGCCGGCATGTTC
This sequence comes from Polaromonas sp. P4_H1, assembly GCF_056400945.1. Taxonomy (NCBI): domain Bacteria; kingdom Pseudomonadati; phylum Pseudomonadota; class Betaproteobacteria; order Burkholderiales; family Comamonadaceae; genus Polaromonas; species Polaromonas sp. P4_H1. Next base: position 88,042 of record NZ_JBFUKG010000006.1, read on the forward strand.
GAGACCCGCGTGCGCGGCGTGCTCAATGACGCAGTGGGAAAAGCCTGCGCCGCCTGGCCGGCCCTGATTGAAGGCAGCACTTTGCTGGACAAGCAAAAGCAGAACCTGCTGCGGCATTTTGAAGCCTGCGACGCGGTGCAGAGCTGGCGGCGCAGGCGCGCAGGCAGTGCCGGCCGCAAGGCTGCTGCAGGCTGAGCCTTGCCGGGTTCTTGCACGGTGCTTGCTTGCCGTTTGACAATACATCACCCCTGAACTTCACCCCCGAAATCTGGAGCCTCCCATGAATTTTGCGCCCGACCTTGCGACGGTCACCCACGGCATTCAACTGGCCGTAGCGCCTGTGTTTTTGCTGACCGCGGTGTCTGGAATGATCGCCGCCGTCGCTGGCCGCCTGGCCCGCATCATTGACCGGGCACGGCTGCTTGAAAACCGGCTGGAAGCGGGCGGCGTGGAGGAAAACCGGGCCATGAAGATGTACGCCGAACTGCAGCAACTGAGGCATCGCGGATGGCTGGTCAACAGCTGCATTGCCCTGCTGACTTTTTGCGCGATGCTGATTGGCACCACCATTATTTTGCTGTTTTTGGGCGAGACGAGTGAGCTGCCCACCCTCAAGATCGCCACCGTGTGCTTTTTGTCCGGCGTGGTCTGTTTTCTGCTGGCCTTGGTGTGCTTTTTGGCCGAGACGCTGCTGGCAACCCAGCTGCTCAAGTTTGCGCAACTGCCTGCCCGGTAGTGCGGCAATGCCAAAATACGAGCATCAAAAAGGCCAGTAGCAACCTGGTCGAGCGTTTGCAGGGCAGTGCCTGCGCGAATTCAACCCTTCACAAAACCCGGAACTTGACATGCTGCTTGATGCTGATGACTCCCAACTCGTACTGGTGGACTACCAGGTTCGCCTGATGCCCGCCATTTTCGAAAACGAACTCGTGATCGCCAACGCCGTGCGCCTGGCTCGCATGGCGCAGGCGCTGGAGGTGCCGGTGTGGGGCACTACGGAAAATACCGACAAGCTGGGCCCCAACGTGCCCGAGGTACAGGCAGCCATTGAAGCCGCAGGCGGCAAGACGCTGGCCAAGATGCATTTCAGCGCCGTGGCCGATGGCCTGGGCGACTGGCTGCGGCCGCCGATGCGCAAGGCGCCCGCCGGCGCTTCAGGGGGAGGTAATGCGCGCAGCCTGCCCAAGCACCTGCAAAAGGCCGCGCCACAGGAAGAGGCGGGCAGGGGCACCATCGTCATCGCCGGCTGCGAAGCCCATGTGTGCCTGCTGCAGACCGCACTGGAGCTGCTGGAAGAAGAATTTGAGGTCTGGGTCGTCACTGACGCCTGCAGCTCACGCAGCGAGCGCAACCGCGACGCTGCCTTTGACCGGCTGGCTGGCAACGGCGCCGAGCTGGTGACGACCGAGATGGTGGCGTTTGAGTGGCTGCGGACGGCGGAGCATCAGGCGTTCAATGATGTGCTGGCGCTGATGAAGTAGGGCGTTTGCTCAAACGTCAAAGAAAGTTTGCTTTAGCCCTCTGCGGATATTGCCGGTTCTGTTACTGAAAATATAGCGAATCAGGCTAGCAGAGCGTCCAGCGGGCTGGCCGTTCCGCGCGCCGCTACCTTGAGCACATGGGTGTAGATCATGGTGGTGCTTACGTCGCTGCGGCCCAGTAGTTCTTGCACGGTGCCGGAGAGGCGATAGGGCGCGACGAATTTGGGCGCGATCAAGCGTACCGGGTGACCATGCGCCTGAAACAGCCGAGCCCAGTGGTTGGCACCCGAGCAAGATTCCACGCCAGACAATCTAACTCGTCCTATATGCCCCCACAAAGGATGTACTGGGCGGGCAGCAGCTTCACCTCAATGCCCAGCCCATTGAGTCAGCGCGCCCAGTTGTGTGTGGGCCGAGCCGCAAGACTCCATGATGACCAGCCCTGACTCTCCGTTGGCAAACCAGCGCTCGAACTGAGTGCGGGTCAGGCGCTGGGTTTCAATATGCCGCCAGTGCTCATCGGCCCCAAATGGCAGACAGACTTTGCAAGATCGATGGCAACGGTAGTAGCATTCATATCGGACTCCTTTTGTTTGGAGAGACTGATCCGACACCAATGGAGACCAGTGCGCCAATGTGGCGCAAAAAGCACGGGGAGTCCATCAGTTGAGCGCACATCCAGCGGCGGGCCCCACTGGCGAGATTTGTCTTGGCTGCGGCGTCGTTGGCTGCCGCTCACCTCAAGCTGAGAGCAACGGTTACTTCAAAGGAGGACGCCATGCAGATACGTGACTGGTTATGTGTCGGGCTTGTCGGAGCGACGGAGCTGGTCAAGTCCGCGATCGAGCAGGCCGGCCTGCGCGGCGTAGTCGTTGCTCCACTTAAATGAGGCTCTCCAACACAGGCATGGACACCGAGGCCCCGGGGCGGGCGCGAGTCAGGCTGGACGTCAGGCCTCATGAGGCGCGTGCGAGCAGCACCAACGAGGAGGAAGCATTGAGAAGAAATACGCTCATCCCGCTTGAGGCCGCGTCAGGTCGTCCAGCGTCGCCTAGCGCGTCACGGGGCAACTGGCTGAAGCTGATTTTGATGCGACCTATCTTGGGCAATGAGGGCAGCGTCTTTGAGACACGTCAACTCACTAAGGAGATCTTGAAAATGGAAACTGCAACAGAACTCACAGGCAGCCTCGACACAACGGCGCTCGAGCAAAAGGTCAAGGCTATGTACCGCGATGTAGCTCTCAATCCGCAGGGCGAGTTTCACTTCGAAATGGGACGTGCGCTTGCGGAGCGGCTCGGCTATGCGCCCGCCGACCTCGATGCCATCCCGAGCGAAGCCATCGATTCGTTTGCAGGCGTGGGCTACTACTTTGACCTCGCCCAACTGAAGGCAGGCGAGACGGTGGTCGATCTCGGCAGCGGATCGGGGATGGACAGCTTCATCGCCGCCGGCAAGGTCGGCAAGACTGGCACCGTGATCGGCGTCGACATGACCGACGAGCAACTCGCCAAAGCGGATCGTCTGCGCGCCGCGGCGGGATTCGGCAATGTCACCTACCGCAAGGGCTACATCGACGCGACCGGACTTGCTGACGCGTCGTGCGACGCGGTCATCAGCAACGGCGTGATCAACCTCGCGCCGGACAAGAGGACGGTCTTTCGCGAGGCCGCGCGTCTGCTCAAGCCGGGAGGGCGGCTTGCCCTCGCCGATATCGTCACCGAAACGCAGTTGCCCGAAGGCATCACCTGCGACGCGACGCTCTGGGCCGCTTGCATCGGAGGCGCGATGCAGGTCGGCGATTACACCTCGGCGATCGAGGCCGCGGGGTTGCGAGTGACGCAGGTGAGGGACAACCCGCAGTACCAGTTCATTTCGAAAAATGCCCAAGGTGCGACTCGCAAATACGGCGTGAAGAGCGTCTCGCTCGTCGCGACAAAGGATTGAAATCGCAGCCGCCGGGAATGCGGCTTTGCCGCATCTCCCGCCAATTTTGGCTGCAGCCATTCCCTGCGGCTGGGCGCGCTTGCGCTTCGTCCCGATGACGCCGAACCATCGAATGCTCCGGCGTCGCAGGAGCGTCGCTCGTACCGCCCGGCGAACTGCGTCGTTGGCGTCCCATGAGCAATGCCGTCATATCTGTTGGCGCATTCCGTGCATGGCAGAGGCGCTTGGCGAGATCGACTCCGATGGTGATAATTCCCATGATTGCCCCAGCCGAAGGCGTTTGGTGGAGGGCTTCAGCTCTCCACCGTGGCACTTTGATGCCGTAAGCCGTAAACCGCAAGTCTCGCGACGCGCGGCTGGCTCGGGACGGGGAGGGCTCTTTCGCTCGTCAGGCGTCACGACCCGCCGATCCGCAGCTACAGGTGAAGGACTTCACAATGAGCGTTCAACTCGACCACGCGATTGTTCCGGCCCGGGACAAAAAAGCTGCGGCTCAGTTGCTGGCCACACTTCTGGGCGTACCCTGGGCAGAGTCCGGTGTCGGCCCGTTTTGCCCGGTCTATGTCAGTGACAGCTTGACGCTGGACTTCGACCAGGCCGATGGCGCCTTTCCCGTCCTGCACTACTGTTTTCGCGTGAGCGAGGCAGAGTTTGACGGCATCCTTTCAAGAATCAAGGCCTGTGGCATTGAGTACAGGAGCACCCCGCACGGCCCGGTTGATATGCAGATCAATACTCAGCATGGCGGCCGAATCATCTATTGGAATGAACCGGACGGACACGTATGGGAAGCCCTGACGGTCAGCTATGCCCGGCAGCCGGGGAAGGAACCCGACACCGCCGCCTGACTCTTCCACCGTGTGGTGCCGCCAGTGCTGTCTAGCTACGAATGCCGCCTCAAATTCAGCGAAGGACAAAACATGAGCGAGAAAAAGGACACAGTGCAGAGATACATGGATGCTTTTGCCCGGTCTGACCACGCGGGCGTTTTAGCGTGCCTGACCGACGATGTGGAATGGGTCATCCCGGGGGCGGTTCACCTCAGGGGAAAGGCTGCCTTCGACAGGGAGATCGAGAACGATGCATTCGTGGGAAGACCCACCATAGGAGTCACTCGCATGACCGAAGAGGGGGACGTCGTGGTGGCTGAGGGTACGGTGCAATGCGCCAGGCGGGAGGGTGGTCTTCTTGATGCAGTCTTCTGCGATGTATTTGAAATGCGGGGCGCAAAGATTCAGCGCCTCATATCGTATGTAGTCGAACTGAAGGCGTGAGTGGCACCTGACCGTAGCCTGACCTTTGACTGGGGTATTTCACCAGGAGCACCAAGAGTCACCAGAAATCAACAGGAGATTGAATGTCCAAACTGCGCTTCAAGATCTCAATGTCGCTTGATGGCTTTGTTGCGGGTCCCCACCAGAGCGTGAAGAACCCGCTCGGGATCGACGGCGGGCGTCTTCATGAGTGGGCCTTTCAGCTTGCGGTGTTTCGTGCGCTCCTTGGTCTCGAAGGCGGAGAGGTCAACGAAAGTACCCCGGTCGTCGAGGAGTCGATCGCCAACATCGGCGCGACGGTGATGGGGCGCAACATGTTTGGCGGACACCCCGGCCCTTGGGATGCCCAAAATCCATGGAAGGGCTGGTGGGGCGTCAACCCGCCGTTCCGTCATCCCGTGTTTGTGCTGACGCATCACGCGCGTGAACCACTTGAACTGGAGGGAGGGACGACCTTCACCTTTGTCACCGACGGCATCCATGCGGCGCTCGAACGCGCGCGTCAGGCAGCGGGCGGCAAGGATGTGTCGCTCGCAGGTGGGGCGAATGCTGCCCGGCAGTATCTCGCAGCCGGATTCGTGGACGAGATGGAAATCAATCTCGTACCGACGCTTCTTGGCAGCGGTGAGCGGTTGTTCGAGGGAGTCGGCGAAAACCTGAACGGCCTCGATCTTGTGCGGACGGTCGCCAGGCCAAAGGTGACGCATCTGAAGTTTGCGAGGCGCTGAAGGTTGCTGATGTCAGCGAGGTTGTCGAACACAGGCAAACGGGGGAGTCCATGCCATCGGTCAACGCCGACCGCCTGCGGCGTCGACTTGCTTTGGATGCCGGGCGGCGTGCACAGTGCACTTTGAACAAGCCAGGAGAAGGCAGTATGTCTGAGCCTATCGTCTACATCGACAACTCCGAGATTCGTGACGGAAAGTTCGAGGCGCTCAAGACGGCCATGAGCAAGTTGGTCGAATTCATTGAGGCCAACGAACCGGGGCTGATTGCCTACAACGTGTACTTTGGGGAAAACAGCACCCGGATGAGCGTCGTCCATGTTCATGCTGACTCCGCTTCATTGGGTTTCCACATGAAGGTCGCGGGCCCCTTATTCCCCAGGTTCGCGGAGTTCATTAAGCTGCTGACGATAGACGTTTACGGCAAGCCGAGCGACGAGCTGGTGGAGCAGATGCGACAGAAGGCCCGGATGTTGGGGAACGGGATTGTGCGGGTGCATGAACTGCACGCGGGGTTCGCGCGGTTCGGAGCCTGCTGAACCCGGGTGACCCCGATGGACCCAACGGCAGCTCCATGCTGGAGCCGGACCGCGACGTCTCACCCCACAACGACCTCGTTGATTTGAATCACGGGGTGACAGGTTTGTTGCGCTTTGAACGCTCTCACCAAAGTGGCTTGCTGAGTTGCTGGGCGAACGAGGAAAACATCAGGTTGAAACTGATGCTGACTCTCTCGTCTGCGCTCCCGTTGGCATCGACGGAGTGCTCCAGGTAGGAGGGGAACAATAACAGCGTGCCCTCGCGCACCCGGACCACGACCTGGTCCGTGTTCTGCGCCGTGAGTTCGGTGACTGGCGGCCTGATGACGCTGGCCTGCTTTTTGGGGTCGTGGAAGTTGATGGTGTCGGCGCCTTCACCGGTGCGGACGTAGTAAACGCCGCTGAGAAAATTGTTGGGGTGGCTGTGCAGCTTGTGCGATGCCCCGGGCGCCAAAACAGTGGCCCAGCAGCCGGTGATCTCGTAGTCCATCTTGCCAATGCACAGGAATCGGAGGACGCCGGCCGCACAGTGGTCGATGCACGGGACGAGTTCGCGCATGGCCTCGTGTTGGTGAAAATCCTGTACGGATTGCCATCCCTGTCCCGCCTTGAGCGGGGGCGCGTCGCGCCGGATGTCGGCCAGTGCTGCCAGGATACGCGTGCAGATGGCATCACGCAGGCCTGGCTCAACCTGGGTCTTCCAGACCAAGCTGGGAAACATCGAAATGACTTCCGACGACTCTGACCACTGACGACTGTTTTTGCCCATGGGTCAACGCTTCCGAAGGACCGGGCCCGGCGCCGCCGCAAGGATCCGCGGCCCTTGTGCGCAAAGGTCTTTCACAGCGGCCACCGCGCTTGTTTGCCCTGTCTCATCATAGTTAATTCAGGTGAAAACTGCGATGAAACTGCGATGGTGCGCCAAGCCGTAAATCGGGTGGAGGGGGAGAGCGGATTCCAGCTGGCTCGCCAGGCCTGAAGTTGCCGGCTGGCTGATGCACGATTGATAGGGAGCCTGAATGGGCTGCTCGCCGCGATCCGTGCTACATCGTTGCTGCATATATTCAATGTATTCACGATGAGCCTTGCGCCCGTGAATATGGGGTGGTTTCGAGCCTGAAGGGTCAGGTGGCACAGTGCCCAAATGCCGATCTGGGCCGAAGCAGTGCCAACGCCATGCAGCGCAGGCTCAAAAACACTTTTTCAGATGGAAATTGGCCGAAGCCAAATAAACACGGCACAAGAAGCTATTGATTTGATAGCAAAAATCGGAGCCGCACCCTATTTGCCGGTTCTTGTCAGCTAGCCGCAAGCCTGTTATTCATAATTAAGAATTCAGTTTGATGCTAAACATTACGGAGACAGCGCGTGTTCAAAGCACTTCAACTCACCAAATCCGACGCCGGTTTTGCCGCCGCCATCACCGATATCGAGGACTCCCAATTGCCGGCCGGCGATGTACTGGCCACGGTGGAGTACTCCACGCTCAATTACAAAGATGGCCTGGCCATCACCAACCAGGGGCCGGTGGTGCGCAGCTGGCCCATGGTGGCGGGCGTTGACGGCGCCGGCACCGTGCTCGAGTCCAGCCATGCGGACTGGAAGCCGGGCGACCGGTTTGTGCACAACGGCTGGGGTCTGGGTGAAACGCGCTGGGGCCTGATGTCTGAGCGCGCGCGGTTGCAGGGCGATTGGCTGGTGAAGCTGCCGGCGGCGTTCACCACCCGCCAGGCGATGGCCATCGGCACCGCGGGCTACACCGCCATGCTGTGCGTGCTGGCGCTGGAGCAGCATGGGGTGCAGCCTGCGGGCGGTGAAGTGCTGGTCACCGGGGCGACGGGTGGTGTGGGCAGTGTGGCCGTGGCCCTGCTCAGCAAGCTGGGCTACACCGTGGTGGCTGCCACCGGCAAGGCCAGTGAAGCGGCCTACCTGAAGCAGCTGGGTGCCGCGGGCGTGATGGACCGGGCAGAACTCTCGGCACCCGGCAAACCGCTGCAAAAAGAGCGCTGGGCTGCCGTGGTGGACGCCGTGGGCTCGCACACGCTGGCCAATGCCTGCGCACAGACGCGTTACGGCGGTGTGGTGACGGCCTGCGGGCTGGCGCAGGGGGCGGATTTTCCGGCGACCGTGATGCCGTTTATTTTGCGCGGGGTGACGCTGGCGGGTATCGACAGCGTGATGGCGCCATTGCCCAGGCGGCAGAAAGCCTGGGCTCGTCTCGCGCAGGACCTGGATCCGGCCAAACTCGAAGCCATGATTGAAGAAGTGCCACTGGCCCAGGCGCCTGCCAGGGCTGCCGACCTGATGGCAGGCAAGGTGCGCGGCCGGGTGGTCGTCAAGATATAAAGCGATGAAGCGGGTATGACGCCGACAAGCGATAAAACCGGAGACAAAGCGATGAGCAACACGATGAGCAACACACAGGTAGAAACATACAAAGCGTTCTACCAGCGCTCGATAGACCAGCCCGACGCCTTCTGGGCCGAGCAGGCCCAACTGATTGACTGGCACAAGCCGTTTGACCGGGTGTGCAACTACGACAAGCCGCCATTTGTGCACTGGTATGAGGGCGGGCAGACCAACTTGTGCCACAACGCGGTAGACCGGCACCTCAAGGAGCGGGCGGATCAGGCGGCGCTGATTTATGTGTCCAGCGAAACCGGCCAGGAAAAAACCTATACCTTTGCCGAGCTGCATGTGGAAGTGCAGCGCATGGCGGCCAGCCTGAAGGCGCTGGGTGTGCAAAAGGGAGATCGCGTGCTGATCTACATGCCGATGATTGCCGAGGCGGCATTTGCCATGCTGGCCTGCGCACGCATTGGTGCGATTCACTGCGTGGTGTTTGGCGGCTTTGCCAGCGGCTCGCTGGCTTCGCGCATTGACGACGCCACACCCAAGGTGATTGTCAGCGCGGATGCCGGCTCGCGCGGTGGCAAGGTGGTGGCGTACAAGCCGCTGCTCGACGAAGCCATACGCCTTTCCAGCCACCAGCCTGAATCGGTGTTGCTGGTGGACCGGAAGCTGGCACCCATGGCGCTGGTGGCGGGGCGTGATCTTCTGTGGGGCGATTTGCGCCAGCAGCACCTCGATGCGCAGGTGCCGTGTGAGTGGCTGGACTCCACCGCCATCAGCTACACGATTTACACCAGCGGCACCACTGGCAAACCCAAGGGCGTGCAGCGCGACACGGGCGGTTATGCCGTGGCGCTGGCGGCCAGCATGAAACATATTTTTGACGGCCGGCCGGGTGAAACCTACTTCTCCACCAGCGATATTGGCTGGGTGGTGGGGCACAGCTACATCGTCTATGGCCCGCTCATCGCCGGCATGGCGACCATCATGTATGAGGGCCTGCCGACGCAGGGCATGGACGGCCAGCCCGATGGCGCGATCTGGTGGAGCCTCGTCGAAAAATACAGGGTGACGGCGATGTTCAGCGCGCCCACCGCGGTTCGTGTGCTGAAAAAGCAGGACCCGGCGCTGCTGAAAAAACACGATTTGTCCAGCCTGCGTGCGCTGTTTCTGGCGGGCGAGCCGCTCGATGAGCCGACAGCACGCTGGATCAGCGATGGGCTGGGTGTGCCCATCATCGACAACTACTGGCAAACTGAAACCGGCTGGCCGCTGCTGACGGTGGCCAACGGTGTAGAGCGCACGCCCAGCAAGTTTGGCAGCCCCGGGGTTCCGATGTATGGCTACCGCGTCAAACTGCTGCATGAGTCCACCGGCGAAGAGCTGACGCAGCCCAACGAAAAAGGCGTTGTGGTGCTTGAAGGCCCCACGCCGCCAGGCTTCATGCAAACCGTCTGGCAAGACGACGCGCGCTTTGTCAACACCTACTGGAAGACCGTGCCGGGCAAGATGGTCTACAGCACCTTCGACTGGGGCATACGCGACGAAGACGGTTACTACTTCATCCTGGGCCGAACCGACGACGTGATCAATGTAGCCGGGCACCGTCTGGGCACGCGCGAGATTGAGGAAAGCATTTCCGGCCATTCCCTGGTGGCCGAGGTGGCGGTGGTTGGCGTGGCCGACGCGCTGAAAGGGCAGGTGGCCATGGCGTTTGCCGTGCTCAAGGATGCCAGTTTGTTGCAGGACGGCGCGGCGATGCTCAAGCTCGAAGGCGAGATCATGAAGCGCGTTGATGGTGACCTGGGCGCGGTCGCGCGGCCTGCCAGGGTTCGCTTTGTCACGGCGTTGCCCAAAACCCGCAGCGGCAAGCTGCTTCGCCGCGCCATCCAGGCGGTGTGCGAAGGGCGCGATGCGGGTGACCTGACCACCATGGACGACCCGGCGGCGCTGCAGCAGATCCGCGACCGCGTGGCGGGAGGCTGAGTGCACCTGCGGCAAGGCGCTGCTGACTTCCGGTGTCCTTGCAATATCCTCCTGTCCTTCGGGACTTTCCAGGGGTCGCCTTGAAGACGTTTTAACTGGTGCTTTCGGGCTCATGCTGTCATGTCCAACCAAGGCGCCATCCTTCGCAAGGTACAGCTGAGTAGCTGCCTGGAGGCGCAGCCCTTCCAAGTCTATCCAAGGGTATCTACGGAGCCACATTTAACGGCGTGCGATCAGAATATCAGTAATTGCTTATATTTAAGGGCCAAGCCCGTGAAAACCCAATGAACCAGATGATCCAGGCCGGTGCGAAGACCGAGCAGGGGCGCGTGTTTGAACTGGCCGCCGAGCTGTTTGCGGTGCTGGCCACGCCGATGCGCCTGCGAGTGCTGAGCGCCTTGTGCGAGCGGGAAAAGTCGGTCAATGAGCTGTTGTCTGAAATCGACACCACGCAGCCCAATCTGTCGCAGCATCTGGCGGTGCTCTACCGCACTGGTGTGCTGGCCAAGCGCAAGGAAGGCACGCAGGTGATTTACCGCGTGCAAAGCGAAAAGGCCGTGGCCTTGTGCCGAAGTGTTTGTACCCAGATTGCCATCGAGCTGGATGAGCCCGATGCCGTGCCGGTGACCGAGAGCCTCACGCCCAAAGCTCCCCCAGCCAATACCCGCGGCCGCCCAGCCTGACCCCGAAAGTTTGATCTCTATGTTGAGCCGATTCATTCAACGTGCGCCTGAAAACTTTTTGAGCCGCGAGCAGATCCAGGAAGTAAGGGCAGGGCGCCGCGGTTTTCTGGCGGGAGCGTTTTCAGCCGCTGCCGGGGTGATGGCGGCGGGTCCGGCCTGTGCCCAGACAGCCGCGAACGCAAGTGCAGCGACTGCGTTGGGGGCGGGTGCCGACGAAATCCTCAACCTGCCGGCTCACAGCAAGGGCCTCGGCCAGCCAGTGGCTGCCAGGGGCTATGGCCTGCCCAGCGAGTGGGAAAAGAACCTGCAACGCCGTGAAAGCCCGGGCCTGACGCGGGTCGCCCAATCGAGCGTCAGCTTTTGTCCGCTCCAGGGACTTTTTGGCATCATCACGCCCAGTGGGCTGCATTTTGAACGGCACCACCAGGGCTGGTGGGATATCGATCCGTCCCTGCACCGGCTGATGGTTAATGGCTCCGACGAAGCCATGCTCAAGCGCCCCATGGTGTTCAGCATGGACGACGTGATGCGCCTGCCAAGTGTCAGCCGCATGCATTTCATCGAGTGCGGAGCCAACACCGGCATGGAGTGGGGCAATGCGGCGGTGCCCACGGTGCAATATACCCACGGCATGCTCAGCTGCAGCGAATTCACCGGCGTGCCCTTGCGCACCCTTCTGGAGTTGTGCGGTGCGGACTTCCGGCGCGCCAAATTCATCCTGGCAGAAGGCGCGGACGGCTCTGGCATGACGCGCACCATTCCCATGAGCCTGATCATGAATGGTGAGGTGCTGGTTGCTTACGGGCAAAACGGCGAAATGCTGCGACCGGAAAACGGTTACCCCTTGCGCCTGATCGTGCCGGGCGTGCAGGGCGTCAGCTGGGTCAAATACCTGCGGCGCATTGAAGTGGGTGACATGCCCTACGGCGCGAAGGACGAGACCATCCACTACGTCGATTTGCTGCCCGACGGCACGCACCGCCAGTACACCAGCATCCAGGAAGTCAAAAGCGTGGTCACCTCGCCCAGCGGCGGCCAGGTGCTGCTGCAAAAAGGGTTTCACACCATCACGGGCCTGGCGTGGAGCGGGCGCGGCAAGATCCGCAAGGTAGACGTGTCCACTGACGGCGGGCGCAACTGGGCGCCGGCCCGGCTCGAGGGCCCGGTGCTTTCCAAATGCCTGACGCGCTTTAATGCTGACTTTGTCTGGGACGGCAAGCCGGTGATTTTCCAGAGCCGGGCCGTGGATGAAACCGGGCAGATCCAGCCGACCTACGCCGAATTGCGCAAGGTGCGCGCCTCGCGCAGCATCTATCACAACAACGCCATCCAGTCATGGCTGCTGGAGGAAAACGGCGAGGTGAAAAATGTCCAGGTCTAGGTTTAGGTTTAGGTTTAGGTCCAGGCTGCTTCACGCAGCCTGGCGGCTGGCCGCCTGTGCCTGGATGCTCGGTGCGGGCGCAAGCCAGGCGCAATCCCTGCCAGCGCCGAAGCAGACAGCAGCGCTGGTTTCGCCGGCGGGTGCGGGTGCGGGTCCGGGGATTGCGGGTGTTGGTCGAACCGCCACGCCCGCAGAAATCAGGGCCTGGGACATTGATGTCCGGCCTGACTTCAAGGGGCTTCCCAAGGGGCAGGGCTCGGTACGCCAGGGTGAGGTCCTGTGGGAAGCCCAGTGTGCTTCCTGTCACGGCAGTTTTGCCGAGTCGTCGGAGATATTCACGCCACTGGTGGGGGGCGTGACGGCCCGGGACATTCAGTCCGGCCGGGTGGACGGCCTGCTGCCGGGAGCCAACCAGCCCCATCGCACCACGCTGATGAAGCTGTCCACGCTGTCTACCCTGTGGGACTACATCAACCGGGCCATGCCCTGGAATGCACCCAAAACGTTGACGGCCGATGAGGTATATGCCGCTACCGCCTATATCCTGCATCTGGGCAATGTGCTGCCCGCGGACTTCATGCTGTCGGACAGCAACATCCGCGAGGTGCAGGCCCGTCTCCCCAACCGCCATGGCATGACCACCGCGCACGCGCTTTGGCCCGGCAAGGAACTGGGTGGCGTGGCGCGGCCCGATGTGCAGGGCTCAGCCTGCATGAAAGACTGCAAGGCTGAAGCTGTTGTCAAAAGCTTTTTGCCGGACTACGCGCGCAATGCGCACGGCAACCTGGCGGACCAGTCGCGCCTGGTGGGCGTCAGCCGCGGGGCCGACACCACACGACCGGCCCAGTCCCTGGATTTTGGGTCGAATCGTGATGTAGCCCAATACGAGCGGTTGGGTAGCGCTACTGAAAAAGTAGCAAGTGCCGCGATGGCATCCGCCGCTCCTGCTGCCATGGCTGTCCCCGCAGGTGCCGCGGAGGTCATGCCGCTGCTGCAGAAGAATGCCTGCGTCGCCTGCCACGGCATGAACAGCAAACTCGTCGGCCCATCGTTCAGGGAGATTGCAGCCAAATATAAAGATCATGCCGATGCGGTGAATTACCTCTCGGGCAAAATCAGGTCCGGTGGACAAGGCGTCTGGGGCCCCATGGCCATGCCTGCACAGACCTTGAGCCCGGCCGAATCGGCCCAGGTTGCCCGGTGGTTGGCCTTGGGTGCAAAGCAATGAAAGGTGAAGTGTTAAATCTGGTGCGCGTTGAAAGACTGGCACCGGAACCATGAACAATGGTGGGTACTGCGCCGAAATATCATTTGGGAGAAATCCTCTCCCGGTGCCCGGTGCCCGGTGGTTTCGGTTTTGTGTCCAATGACGCTCAGGTTTCAAGATATCGAAGTTAGATAAATAAGGATAAGGAGTTCAAATCATGGAACGTCGTGAATTTTTAGCCAGTAGTTCTGGCGCCACTGCGCTGGCCCTCGCTGCTGCTTCCGGCCTGGCGCCGGCCCACGCGCAAAATGCGCCTGCCTGGAACAAGGTGGCTTTTGACAGCAAATCCTTCGCGGAGGCCGCCAAAGCCCTGGGCGCCACTAGCGCACCGGTTGAAAGCAAGGAGCTGGTATTGCAAGCCCCGGAGATTGCCGAGAACGGCAGCGTGGTGCGCGTCGGCGTGCAAAGCAGCATGGCCAACACCACTCAGATTGCCTTCGTGGTTGAAAAAAATCCCAGCGCACTGGCGGCGCTGTTCGATATTCCGGCCGGCACCGATGCCAGCGTCTCGACCAACGTCAAGATGGGCCAGTCGTCCAATGTGTATGCGCTGGCCAAAGTCGGCGACAAGTATTTTTACGCTGTGAAAGAAGTGAAAGTCACGCTGGGCGGTTGCGGCGGCTAGGTTGCCGCGCCCCGGCCTCACGTCAATCACAGTTCAAGTCAGGAGAAAAAATGTCAGATCCAATGCGAATCCGGGCTCAGGCCCAAGGCGATAAAACCACGGTCCGAGTGCTGGTGAGCCACGAAATGGAGAGCGGTCAGCGCAAGGACGCCGCAGGCAAGACCGTGCCCGCTTGGTTTATCCAGACCATCAGCGCCACCTGGAACGGCAAAACCGTGATGAGCGCCCAATGGGGTACGGCCGTGTCCAAAAATCCCTTTGTGCAGTTCAGCTTCAAGGGCGGAAAAGCCGGTGACAAGATCGTGGTGAGCTGGATCGACAACCACGGTGACAAACGGAGCGACGAAGCCGTCATTGCCTGAACGGCAATATCGAAGTATCGATATCGCGCCCGTGCCGCACCGCACCAGCTTCGGGTGCGACCCCACCATAACGAATAACGCGAATAACGCTTGAGGAGACCACGATGAAATTAAGCCTGTTCGGGCTTGCGGCACTGGCCGCACTGGCGGTGTTGCCGCTGTCCGCGGCCGCGCAGAAAAGCACCGCCGAGGGCATCGCCGAGTACCGCGCGATGCTGGCCGATGGCAATCCTGCCGAGCTGTATGAGGCCAAGGGCGAGCTGATCTGGAAACAGGCACGCGGTCCGAAGAATGCTTCGCTCGAAAAATGCGACCTGGGCAAAGGTCCTGGCGTGGTGAAGGGCGCTTTTGTCGAGTTGCCACGCTTCTTTGCGGACACCCGGCGCGTGCAGGACCTCGAGTCGCGCCTGCTCACCTGCATGGAGCAGTTGCAGGGTTTCAGCGCGGCCGAAATCGCCAAAACCAGCTTTGGTGCTGGCGAGCAAAAAACCATCGAGTCGCTGGTCGCCTATATTTCGGGCGAATCGCGCGGCATGAACTTCAACCTGCCCCAATCCCATGCGCAGGAAAAGCTGATGTATGAAGTCGGCAAGAAGGTGTTCTACCTGCGCGGCGGCCCCTACGACTTCTCTTGTGCGTCCTGCCATGGGGAGGACAACAAGCGTGTGCGTCTGCAGGACCTCCCCAACCTGACCAAAGAGCCCGGCGCCAGCACCGGCTTTGGGGCGTGGCCGGCCTACCGTGTTTCCAGCGGTGATTTATGGAGCATGCAGCGCCGCCTGAATGATTGTTATCGGCAGCAGCGCTTTCCGTTCCCGGGCTACGCCTCCGACGCGACCATTGCGCTGGGCGTGTACATGGGTGTGAACAGCAAGGGCGGTGCCTCCACCGCTCCTGCGCTGAAGCGTTAAACCGGGCGGAAGGATAGACATGAACAAGACACACAAAAAGCTGGCCTTGCTGGCAATCGGCACCGCTTTTACCGTACTGCTGGCCGGCTGCGCAATGGCGCCCACGTCGCAGGAGGTGGATGAGGCCACCGCGCAGGTGTTGAAGGGTTCGTTCCGCGAGCAGGGTATTGCCAGGCTGGATCGGCTCAAGCTTGATGCATCCAACCAGGCCTGTTCGGAGGCAGCGGGGAAGCCGCTTGATGAAAAGCTGGCCAAAGCCATTGAAGAGGCCAATCTGCAAACGGTGAAGTTTCCTTCGGACGGAAAATTTATCGGCAACTGGAGCGAGGGCGAAAAAATTGCCCAAAACGGGCGCGGCCTGACCTGGAGCGACAAGCCTGGTGAAGCCAATGGCGGCAGCTGCTACAACTGCCACCAGATCAGCAAGGCGGAACTCTCGTTTGGCTCGATCGGCCCCAGCCTCTACAACTACGGCAAGCTGCGCGGCGTGAGCGATCCGGCGGCCGCCGCCAGCAAACCCATCGTTGAGTACACCTGGGGCAAGCTCTGGAACGCCAAGGCCTACAACGCCTGTTCCGGCATGCCCCGGTTTGGCCATGGGGCCATCCTGGGCGAGCAGCAGATTCGCGACGTGATGGCGCTGCTGCTGGATCCGCAATCGCCGGTCAACAAGTAAAACATGGCGTTTAAGGCTGTCTGCCCAGTAACTGCGGGCGCAGCCAGCTTTTGCAGCTATTGAATTGATCGTAATTTCAACCTGTGCCCGACTCCGGGCAGGATGCCTGACGCCATGAACCTGTCCCGCCGCGAATTTGCAAGTGTCATGGCTGCCGCACTGGCCGCCGGTTTTCCGTTACAGCGCGAGGCCGGCGCTGCCCAGGCCGGCGACTTGTACAACCTGCCGCGCTCCGGCAATGTGCACCTGTTGCACATGACGGATTGCCACGCCCAGTTGCTGCCCAGTTATTTCCGCGAGCCTTCCGTCAACCTGGGCGTGGGGGCCATGCGCGGGCAGGTACCCCATCTGGTGGGCGAGCAGCTGTTGAAGGCGGCAAGCCTCAAGTCGGGCACACGCGAAGCGCATGCCTTCACTTACCTGAACTTTGAGCGGTCCGCCCGCCAGTACGGCAAGGTGGGTGGTTTCGCCCATCTGGCCACGCTGGTCAGGCAGCTCAAGGCGGACCGCCCCGGCGCCTTGCTGCTCGATGGCGGCGATACCTGGCAGGGCAGCGCCACGGCACTCTGGACGCAGGGCCAGGACATGGTGGACGCGGCGAAGTTGCTGGGCGTGGACATCATGACCGGCCACTGGGACTTCACCTATGGCGAGGAACGCATCAAGAAAATCGTCGAGCAGGACTTTGCCGGCAAGGTTGACTTCATCGCGCAAAACATCAAGACCAGTGACTTTGGCGACCCGGTGTTCAAGCCCTATGTGATCAGGGAGATGAACGGCGTGGCAGTCGCCATCGTGGGCCAGGCCTTTCCGTACACACCGATTGCCAACCCTGGCTGGCAAACGCCAAACTGGACTTTCGGCATCCGCGAAAGCGAGATGCAGGAAACGGTCAACGAGGCGCGCGCCAAGGGCGCGCAGGCGGTGGTGCTGCTCAGCCACAACGGCATGGACGTAGACCTGAAAATGGCCTCGCGCGTCACTGGTATCGACGCCATTTTGGGCGGGCATACCCACGATGGCGTGCCGGTGCCCGTCATTGTCAAAAACGCGGGCGGCCAGACCATCGTGACCAATGCCGGCAGCAATGGCAAATTTCTGGGGGTGCTGGATCTGGACGTGAAGGACAAGCAGGTGCGGGGTTTCAGCTACCGTCTGCTGCCGGTATTTTCGAATCTGCTGCCGGCCGATTCCGCCATGAGTGCGCTGATTTCGAGGGTGCGGGCGCCTTACGAGGCCCGGCTGTCGGAAAAACTGGCCGTGACCGAAGGCACGCTGTACCGCCGTGGCAATTTCAATGGCACCTTTGACCAGCTCATCCTTGACGCCCTGATGGACGTGCGCGGGGCGGAAATCGCCTTTTCCCCCGGATTTCGCTGGGGGACGTCATTGCTGCCCGGCCAGGCCATCACGCGTGAGCATCTGATGGACCAGACCGCGATCACCTATCCGTGGACCACCCTGACAGACATGCGCGGCGAGACGATCAAAACCATTCTGGAAGACGTGGGCGACAACCTGTTTAACCCCGACCCTTATTACCAGCAGGGCGGCGACATGGTGCGGGTGGGCGGGCTGACCTACACCTGCGAGCCGGGGGCCAGGATGGGGTCCCGCATCCAGAACATGCGCCTGAAAGGCCAGCCGATCGAGGCCGGCAAAACCTATAAGGTCGCCGGTTGGGCGCCGGTTGCCGAGGCCAGCAAACATGCCGGGCCGCCCGTCTGGGAGGTGGTCGAGCACTATCTCAAGGCCCAAAAGGTGATCAAGCCCGTCAAACCCAACACGCCCGACCTGCTTGGTGTTGCGGGTAACCCCGGGCTCGGTCAGGTGGGGCTGTAGCAGGGCTCCCGCCAGGGTTCCTCCTCTTGGGAGGTGGTCGCGCTGACGCGGTAAAACAGCGGCTACACGCGTGCAAAATCCGTCTCAAAAAGCGTCGCGTCAGGTAAAGAAACGACGCGGGTTTGGTGCCGCCGCAGTTCGGTGGCACAATCTAGCCTGTTTCTGAAGGCCCTTCCTGCCACAGTCGCATCCGCTAATCGGTCCAGCCGTGTTGCGGAAGGTTAATCAACCAGCTTTAACCAGCTAATGTTTCCTTAAGGGAAACGGAGGTCAGCGGATATGAGTTCCAGCTCGCAGACACCTGCATCTGTCTATTCTGCCTATCAAGGCAACACCTATCTTTTCGGCGGCAATGCGCCTTATGTCGAAGAGATGTACGAAAACTACCTCGCCAATCCGGGCAGCGTGCCTGACAACTGGCGCGAATATTTCGACGCACTTCAGCACGTCCCCGCAGTCGACGGCAGCAACGCCAAAGATGTGCCGCACTTGCCGGTCGTTAACGCCTTTGCCGAACGCGCCAAACAGGGCCAGGTCAAAGTCGGGGAGGCCAGCGGGGCCGACTCCGAAATGGGGCGCAAGCGCACGGCCACCCAGCAACTCATTGCCGCTTACCGCAACGTCGGCGCCCGTTGGGCCAACCTTGATCCCTTGAAGCGCGCCGAGCGAGACAAGATTCCCGAGCTGGAGCCGTCCTTCTACGGCTTCACCGATGCCGATCAGGAAACGGTGTTCAACACCAGCAACACCTTCTTCGGCAAAGACACCATGAGCTTGCGCGAGCTGATCAACGCGCTGCGCGAGACCTATTGCGGCACGATTGGCGCCGAATACATGTACGCCACAGACCAGAACCAGAAGCGCTGGTGGCAACAAAAGCTCGAAGCCATTCGCAGCAAACCCAATCTCACCAAGGAAAAAAAGCTCCACATCCTTGACCGGCTCACCGCAGCTGAGGGCCTTGAGCGCTTTTTGCATACCAAATACGTCGGCCAAAAACGCTTTTCGCTGGAAGGTGGCGAAAGTTTCATCGCCAGCATGGACGAACTGATCCAGCAGGGCGGCATCAAGGGTGTGCAGGAGATCGTCATCGGCATGGCCCACCGTGGCCGCCTGAATGTGCTGGTCAACTCGCTGGGCAAAGTGCCGGCTGACCTGTTTGCCGAGTTTGACCATACCGCCCCTGAAGATCTGCCTAGCGGCGACGTGAAATACCACCAGGGCTTCAGCTCCGACGTGACCACCCCTGGTGGCCCGGTGCATCTGAGCCTGGCATTCAATCCCTCGCACCTCGAAATCGTGAATCCCGTAGTGGAAGGTTCGGTGCGCGCCCGCATGGACCGCCGTGCTGATCCGAAAGGCCTGCAGGTCTTGCCGGTGCTGGTGCATGGCGACGCCGCTTTTGCAGGGCAGGGCGTTGTCATGGAAACGCTGGCGCTGGCTGAAACCCGCGGTTATTTCACGGGCGGCACGGTTCACATCGTGATCAATAACCAGATCGGCTTTACCACCAGCGACCCGCGTGACAGCCGCTCCACGCTGTACTGCTCCGATGTGGTCAAGATGATTGAAGCACCGGTGCTGCACGTCAATGGTGATGACCCGGAGGCCGTGGTGCTGGCGACCCAGCTGGCGCTGGAGTTCCGCATGGAATTCCAGAAAGACGTCGTCCTCGACATCATCTGCTTTCGCAAGCTGGGCCACAACGAGCAGGACACGCCTGCATTGACCCAGCCGCTGATGTACAAGAAGATTGCACAGCATCCTGGCACGCGCCGCCTGTATGCCGACAAGCTGTCCGCGCAGGGCATGGGCGAGACGCTGGGCGACGATATGGTCAAGGCCACGCGCGCCGCGCTGGACGCGGGCAAGAGCACGTTTGACCCTGTGCTGACCAATTTCAAGAGCAAGTACGCGGTCGACTGGTCCCCTTACCTGGGCAAGAAGTGGACTGACGCGGGCGACACCGCCATTCCCATGGCCGAGTGGAAACGCCTGGCCGACAAGATCACCGCCATTCCCTCCAGCGTGACGCCGCACCAGCTTGTCAAGAAGGTGTATGACGACCGCGCGGCCATGGGCCGAGGCGACATCCCCGTGGACTGGGGTATGGGCGAGCACATGGCGTTTGCCTCGCTGGTGGCCAGCGGTTACCCGATACGTCTGTCGGGCGAAGACAGCGGCCGTGGCACTTTCACCCACCGTCATGCCGTCATTCACGACCAGAGCCGTGAAAAATGGGATACCGGCACCTACGTGCCGCTGCAGAACGTGGCCGAGAACCAGGCCCCGTTTGTGGTGATCGACTCCATCCTGTCGGAGGAAGCCGTGCTGGCTTTTGAGTACGGCTATGCTTCCAACGATCCCAACACGCTGGTGATCTGGGAAGCACAGTTCGGCGACTTTGCCAATGGCGCACAGGTCGTGATTGACCAGTTCATCGCCTCCGGTGAAGTGAAGTGGGGCCGCGTCAACGGTATCACCTTGATGCTGCCGCATGGCTACGAAGGCCAGGGTCCCGAGCACAGCTCGGCACGCCTGGAGCGCTTCATGCAGCTGTCTGCCGACACCAACATGCAGGTGGTTCAGCCGACGACCGCCAGCCAGATTTTCCATGTGTTGCGCCGCCAGATGGTGCGCAACCTGCGCAAGCCGCTGGTGATCATGACGCCCAAGTCCCTGCTGCGCAACAAGGACGCCACGTCACCGCTGTCCGAGTTCACCAAAGGCAGCTTCCAGACGGTCATTCCCGAAAACAAGGAAGAGATCATCAAAAAAGCCGACAAGGTCAAGCGCATCATTGCCTGCTCGGGCAAGGTGTACTACGACCTGGCCAAGAAGCGCGAAGAAAAGGGCGCTGACGATGCGGTGATTTTGCGCGTTGAGCAGCTCTACCCTTTCCCGCACAAGGCGTTTGCGGCGGAGCTGAAAAAGTACCCGAATGTCACCGATCTTGTGTGGTGCCAGGACGAACCGCAAAACCAGGGTGCCTGGTTCTTTGTGCAGCATTACATCCACGAGAACATGTTCGAAGGTCAGAAGCTGGGCTACTCGGGCCGTGCCGCCTCGGCTTCACCGGCCTCCGGGTATTCGTACCTGCATCAGGAACAGCAAAAAGCGCTGGTCGACGGCGCGTTTGGCAAGCTCAAGGGCTTTGTGCTGACCAAGTAAGAACCCGGGTCATAGCGAACCCGCAGAACACAAGAACATACTCGAAAGAATCAAAATGGCTATCGTAGAAGTCAAAGTTCCCCAACTGTCCGAGTCCGTGGCGGAAGCCACCATGCTGCAGTGGAAAAAGAAAGTCGGCGAGGCAATTGCCATCGACGAAATCCTGATTGAAATCGAAACCGACAAGGTCGTGCTGGAAGTGCCCGCGCCTTCTGCCGGCGTGCTGACCGAACTGGTTGTGGCCGATGGCGGCACCGTGGTGTCGGACCAGGTGATCGCAAGAATTGATACCGAGGCCAAGGCGGGCGCGGGTGCGGCTGCGCCAGCACCTGCTGCGGCCGCCGCAGCTGCGCCTGCAGCTGCCGCTGCTTCCGCGCCGGCTCCTGCAGCCGGTGGCTCCATGGCCGGTGTGCCCATGCCGGCGGCTGCCAAACTGATGGCCGATGGCAATCTGGCAGCCGGCTCTGTGCCTGGGACCGGCAAGGACGGCCGCGTCACCAAAGGTGATGTTCTTGGTGCAGTGGCAGCGGGCGCTACTAAATCAGTAGCTGCCAGCCCAATTCCTACTGGGGCTCCGACCACTTCTTTGCCTCAAGTGGCGGCGCATGTGAAATCTGCCGATCTGGGCGAACGTCCCGAGCAGCGCGTGCCCATGAGCCGCCTGCGCGCGCGCGTTGCCGAGCGCCTGTTGCAGTCGCAGTCCACCAACGCCATCCTGACCACCTTCAATGAAGTGAACATGGCTCCCGTGATGGAAATGCGCAAACGCTTCCAGGAAAAGTTCGAGAAGGAGCACGGCGTCAAGATTGGCTTCATGAGCTTCTTTGTGAAGGCCGCAGTCCATGCGTTGAAGAAGTACCCGGTGTTGAACGCCTCGGTGGATGGCAATGACATCGTCTACCACGGCTACTTCGATATCGGTATCGCCGTCGGTTCGCCGCGTGGTTTGGTGGTGCCTATCCTGCGCAATGCCGACCAGATGAGCTTTGCCGACATCGAGAAGAAGATTGCCGAATACGGCGCCAAGGCGCGCGACGGCAAGCTGGGCATTGAAGAGATGACGGGTGGTACGTTCTCGATTTCCAATGGCGGTGTGTTCGGCTCCATGCTGTCCACGCCCATCATCAATCCGCCGCAGTCGGCCATTCTGGGCGTGCACGCCACGAAAGACAGGGCTGTTGTCGAAAACGGCCAGATTGTGGTTCGCCCGATGAACTATCTGGCCATGAGCTACGACCACCGCATCATCGACGGCCGCGAAGCCGTGCTGGGCCTGGTGGCCATGAAGGAAGCGCTGGAAGATCCGGCCCGCTTGCTGTTTGATATTTGACACCCCTGTTGCCGCTCACTGCGTGTAGCGGCCTCCCCCTCAAGGGGGCGACACCTGCGGCCCGGCAAAGCCGGTTCCGCGGTGTCTCGCGAACAGGCTTTGCTTCGCTCGCCGGTGCGAGGGCAAACCGATGTATTGCCACCGGCAGCTTTATTGAAAGAACAACATGTCCAAACAATTTGACGTGATCGTCATCGGTGGCGGTCCTGGTGGCTACGTCGCTGCCATTCGCGCAGCCCAACTGGGTTTTAATGTCGCCTGTATCGACGAGTGGAAAAACGCCAAGGGCGGTCCTGCCCTCGGCGGCACCTGCACCAACATAGGCTGCATTCCATCCAAGGCCCTGCTGCAATCGTCCGAGCATTACGAGCAGGCCGGCCACCACTTCGCCGACCATGGCATTGAAGTGAAGGGCCTGAGCCTGGACCTGGCCAAGATGGTTGGCCGCAAGGACACGGTCGTCAAGCAGAACAACGACGGTATCGTTTACCTGTTCAAGAAGAACAAGGTCACCTTCTTCCATGGCCGCGCCTCCTTTGCCGCTGCCAAGGAGGGTCTCTACGACATCAAGGTCGCGGGTGCTGCGGAAGAAACGCTTTCTGGCAAGCACATCATTGTGGCCACGGGTTCGAATGCCCGCGCGCTGCCCGGTGCTCCTTTTGACGAAGAGAATATTTTGTCGAACGACGGCGCGCTGCGCATCGGTGCCGTACCCAAAAAGCTCGGTCTGATCGGTTCCGGCGTGATCGGCCTCGAGATGGGTTCCGTCTGGCGCCGTCTGGGTGCCGAGGTCACGGTTCTGGAAGGCCTTCCCACCTTCCTGGGTGCGGTTGACCAGCAGATCGCCAAAGAGGCGCACAAGGCCTTCGTCAAGCAGGGCCTGAAGATTGAACTGGGCGTCCAGGTGGGCGAGGTCAAGTCGGGTAAAAACGGTGTCTCCGTGGCCTATGTGGATGCCAAGGGCCAGGCCCAGAAAATCGATGTGGACAAGCTGATCGTCTCGATTGGCCGGGTTGCCAACACCATCGGCCTGGCGCCTGAAACGGTCGGGCTGAAGCTCGACGATCGCGGCGCCATCGTGGTGGATGATGAGTGCAAGACGAATTTGCCGAATGTATGGGCTATCGGCGACGTGGTGCGCGGCCCCATGCTTGCGCACAAGGCCGAGGAAGAAGGCGTTGCAGTGGCAGAGCGCATTGCAGGCCAGCACGGCCACGTCAACTTCAATACCATTCCCTGGGTGATTTACACCAACCCCGAAATTGCCTGGGTTGGCCAAACCGAAGAGCAGCTGAAGGCCGCCGGGCGTGCATACAAGGCAGGTACCTTCCCCTTCATGGCCAATGGCCGCGCGCGCGCCCTGGGCGACACCACCGGCATGGTCAAGATGCTGGCTGATGCAGCAACGGATGAAATCCTGGGCGTGCATATCGTGGGGCCGTTTGCCAGCGAACTGATTGCCGAATGTGTGGTCGCCATGGAGTTTCGCGCCAGCAGCGAAGACATCGCGCGTATTTGCCATGCCCATCCCTCCTTGAGCGAGGCCACGAAAGAGGCGGCACTGGCAGTGGACAAGCGTACCCTGAACTTCTGACGGCCTGGGTACCAGACCGGTGACACAGCTGGTGCGCTCGGCCTATGAGGCTGAACTCGCAACGCGGGGTTACACGAGTGACCCGGCCCAGTTGCGTGCGATCGATGCCCTGGAGCGCTGTGCGGCCGAATGGGCGGCGTTCAAGGAGCAGCGCTCGAACGCCTTCAAGAAGCTGATCAATCGGCCCGATATTCCCCGCGGTGTTTATATGTACGGGGGAGTCGGCCGGGGCAAGAGTTTCCTGATGGACTGCTTTTATGGTGCGGTGCCGCTGAGGCGCAAAATCCGCCTGCATTTTCACGAGTTCATGCGCGAGGTGCACCGTGAGCTGCAGGACTTGCAGGGCACGGTCAATCCGCTCGATGAGTTGGGCAAGCGCATCGCCAAACGCTACCGCCTGATTTGCTTTGACGAGTTCCATGTATCGGACATCACCGATGCCATGATTCTTCATCGGCTGCTGGCGGCGCTGTTCGACAATGGTGTGGGATTCGTGACAACCTCCAATTTCCATCCGGACGAACTCTATCCCCACGGCCTGCACCGCGACCGCATTTTTCCCGCGATCGGTCTGCTGAAAGCCAAACTGGAGGTGATCAGTGTCGACAACGGAACAGACTACCGACGGCGTACGCTGGAGCAGGCCAAGCTGTATCACACGCCGCTGGGGCCCCAGGCAGATGCGGAGATGACGGAAACCTTCAACCGTCTGGCAGAATCACACGATGAAAGCCCGGTGCTGCACATTGAGTCGAGGCAGATCCACGCCCGGCGAAAGGCCGGAGGGGTGGTGTGGTTTGATTTCAAGACCCTCTGTGGCGGCCCCCGCTCGCAGAACGATTACCTGGAGATCGCCACGCAGTTCCACACGGTGCTGTTGAGTGATGTGCCCCACATGCCTGTGAGGATGGCCTCCGAGGCGCGGCGCTTTACCTGGCTGGTGGATGTGCTGTATGACCGGCGCGTCAAGTTGATCATGTCGGCCGCCGTTGCCCCTGAGGCGTTATACACCGAAGGGCCTTTGGTGCATGAGTTTCCCCGCACTGTCTCGCGGCTGGGTGAAATGCAATCCATGGAGTTTCTGGCCCTGGAGAGAAGAGACGTCGACACCTCACTCACATGAAAAAATTGCTTGTTGCATTCCTGGTTGCGTCATTGAGTACGTTTGCGCTGGCGCAAACGCCCGTTTCGGCGACCCGGGTTGGCAGCATTGATTCGGAACGCGAAAGAATCAGCGCGGAGCGGACCAGGCTGGAGGCGGGTTTTTCGACGGAAGATGCCGCGTGCTACAAGAAGTTTGCCGTCAACAACTGTCTGCGTGATGTCAATACTCGCCGGCGCGAGGCAATGGCGGACCTTCGGCGGCAGGAAATTTTGCTCAATGATGAGGAGCGAAGGATCAAGGGCGCGGAGCAGATCCGGAAGACTGAAGAAAAATCATCACCTGAAAAGCAGCAGGAAGCCGCAGACCGGCGCGCCAAGGCCTTGGAGGACTACCAGTCACGGCAGGCGCGGGAAAAAGAGAAACAGCAAAACCGGGCCACTGCCCAGGCTGGCGAAAAAGCCAGCAGCGAGGCCAGCGCGAACAAACTCGGAAACAAGCAGCAAAAAACACAGGCCCGTACAGACAGGCAGGCTGCCGCCGCCGAGGAGACCGCAAAATTCAATGCACGCCAGAAGGAGGCCCGGGAGCGGCGGGCCCAGCACGACAGCGACCAGCTCAAGCGGACCAAGCCTCCTGCCAAATCCCTGCCCCTGCCTGAGTAAGGTCTGCGGTCCTGTGCATCACGCCGGGCCGCGCCAGGTAACGCTGCCTTTTACTGGCCCAAAGGTTCGAGCTTGACGATTACCAGCGACAGGTTGTCGCCACCGCCCCGGGCGCGTGATCTGGCTTTCTGAATCAGGAATTCGGTTGCTTCGCGTGGCGATAGCATGGACAAAGCCGATCCGATTTCACTGTTGCTGAAGTAGTGCCATACCCCATCGCTGCATGCAAGCAACACGTCATCCGGGCGCAATTGCGGAATGAAGTGCAGGGTGATGGGAGGTGATTCTTCTGTTCCCAGGCAACCCATCAGGATGTTGGATTGCGGATGGACATTGGCTTCCTCTTCGGTAATTTCACCTTTGTCGACCAGTGTCTGTACGTATGAATGATCCACTGTTCTGTGGATCAGCTTGTTGCCGTGGTAGTGGTAAATCCGCGAGTCACCGGTATGCGCCCAGTGGCAGTCTCCGCCAGGATTGATGACAAAAGCTGCCAGCGTGCTGTGCGGCTCCTGTTCGGCAGAGAGCGCGGTCAGCTTGATGACAAGATGAGCCTCCTCAATGATCTGCTTGAGCATGGAGGGCGCATCATCAACGTCCGGTGCATAGCGCTCAAAAAGCTGCTTGGCAGTCAGCATGACCTGGTCGGAGGCTTTGCGCCCGCCGCTTCGTCCGCCCATGCCGTCAGCCACTACGCCCAGCATGCAACCCGGAACACGAGCGTGGGTATACAGGTTGACTTGGTCTTGCTGATAGTCCCGGTCGCCCTTATGGATTCCGGTGGATGCGGTGATTCGATAACCTTTGGACATCGTTTGATTGTTCAAGTCGGCAAGACTCGATTTATGGCCTCAATCGACGTATTATCAGATGAAGCAGCGCGTACGGACAAAAAAACCTTGGACATAAATTTACATTCCCCGGAACGGCAGCTGATCGAACTCAAAATCGAGCATGCGGACCTGGATGCCCTGCTTGACCTGGCGGTGCACACCCTGCCCATTGACGAGCTTTTGCTCAGGCGCCTGAAAAAACGCCGCCTGTTGCTTCGTGACCAGATTTCGCAACTCGAATCCTCCCTGGACCCTCCCGAACCCGCCTGATGAATCTCCTGTTTGAAGTGGAAGAGGCTTTCGCCCCGGAGGGCGTTTTGTCGCGCGCTGCCGAGCATTTTGTGCCGCGTAGCGGCCAGACCGAAATGGCGCTGGCCGTTGCGCGCGCGATTGAAGGCGCTTATCCCCTCGTGGTGGAGGCCAGCACCGGTGTGGGTAAAACATTTTCCTATCTGGTTCCGGCTTTGCTGAGCGGTGAACGGGTGCTGCTGTCGACGGCGACCAAGGCCTTGCAGGACCAGCTGTTTGGCCGCGATTTGCCCCGGCTGGTGGAGGCGCTTGGCTTGCCGGTGCGGACGGCGCTGCTCAAGGGGCGGGGGAGCTACTTGTGCCTGCATCGCATGGAGATGGCTCGCCAGGACGCCCATCTGCCCCAGGGTGTTTCAATGCGTGCGCTGGCAAAAATTGAAGAATGGTCGCAGGCGACGCGAACGGGTGATCTGGCGGAGCTTCCGGGCCTGGATGAGCGTTCGCCCGTGATTCCGCTGGTGACGTCAACCCGGGAGAACTGCCTGGGCGCGCAGTGTCCGCGTTTTCGTGCCTGCCATGTGAACCTTGCCCGCAGGGAGGCCATGGCGGCGGATGTGGTCGTCATTAACCATCATCTGTTTTTTGCCGATTTGGCTGTTCGCGAGTCAGGTGTGGCCGAGTTGCTGCCTTCCGTGCGCATTGCAATATTTGATGAAGCGCATCAGTTAAACGAGACCGGCGTGCAGTTTCTGGGGCGAAACCTCACGACTGGTCAATTACTGGACTTTTCCCGCGACATGCTGGCAGCCGGGCTGCAGCTCGCCCGGGGCCTCGTGGACTGGCAGCAGGTTGTAGGCGCCACCGAGCAGGCCGCCCGCGAGCTGCGCCTGTGCGCCGGCAAGCAGTACCCGGGGACCAAGCTGCGCTGGACGACCGAAACGCCTGAGGGGCTGGACGCTTCCGGATGGAACGAGGCCCTGGCTGCGGTTCATGCGTCCTGCGTGCAGGCCTGCGCCGCCCTGGATAGGGTCAGCGAGATTGCCCCCGACTTTGGCCGCCTGCATGAGCGTGGCGCAGAGCTGGCTGCGCGTGCTGAAAGCTTTGTTCAGGCCTGCGAGCCCGGCTGTGTTCGATGGGTCGATGTGGGCACGCAATTGCGGCTTGTCGAGTCGCCGCTGGATATTTCGAAGGCCGTGAAGAGTAAAGTGCTGGGGGCCAGCGGGGAGGGCGCGAAATCCTGGATATTTACCTCGGCGACGCTGGGCGATGATGACAAGCTGAGCTGGTTCACCCAGCCCTGCGGGCTGACCGAGGCGCAAGTATTGAGGGTCGGCAGTCCTTTTGACTATGAACGGCAGGCGGCGGTGTATGTTCCGCAAAACTTCCCCAAACCGGGCGATCCGTCCCATACAGCGAAGGTGGCGGAATCTGCAGCCGTGTGGGCGCGCCAGCTGGGCGGGCGCACCATGGTGCTGACCACCACCCTGCGGGCTTTGCGGACTATTGGGGAGGCGCTTCAACTCGCTTTCGAGCATTCGAGCGACATGGAAGTGCTTGTCCAGGGGGCCATGCCGAAGCGGGTGCTGATAGAACGCTTCCGGGAAGGCAACACCCAAGGGCGGCGGGGCTGTGTACTGGTGGCGTCGGCGTCGTTCTGGGAGGGCATTGACGTCCCTGGTGATGCACTTCAGCTTGTCATCATCGACAAGCTGCCATTTCCCCCACCGAACGATCCTCTGGCAGAAGCCCGCTCCAAACTGCTCGAATCCCAGGGGCGCAGTGCCTTCAATGACTACTTCCTGCCGGAAGCCGCCGTGGCACTCAAGCAGGGCGCTGGGCGACTGATAAGGCGGGAAACCGACCAGGGCATCCTGGTGGTGTGCGATGGCCGCCTGGCCTCCATGGGCTACGGGCGGCGTTTGCTGAGGGCGCTTCCGCCGATGCAGCGCCTGGCATCGGAGCAGGAATTAATGGAAAGGCTGGAGGCCCTTACCAGAACTTGTACCACGGGTTGTCTATCGACTTGAAGCCCTTGCTCATGTACTGGCTCTGGGGATAAGTCTTTTCCATGATGCGTCGCATGTCATCGCGCAGCTCAACCATGCCCAGCGCATCGTAGGATTTGTAGAGGATATAAGTGGCCTCCTCGAGCGCGGGAACGTCGCGGTAATCCGCGATGGCGGTCTGGGCCCGATTGATGGCGGCCACGTAGGCGCCACGGGAATAATAGTACCTGGCCACGTGCACTTCAGATTGCGCCAGTGAATTCACAATGTAGGCCATGCGCAGGCGTGCATCCGGCGTGTAGCGCGAGTCCGGGAAACGGTTCACCAGGTCCCTGAACGATTCAAATGATTCCTTGGCTGCTTTCTGATCGCGCTCTGACAAATCCTGCCGCGAGATGAACGTGAAAAGGCCGAGATTGTCGTTAAAGTTCACCAGACCTTTGAGGTACAGCGCGTAATCCAGGGCGGGACTGGCCGGGTGCAGTTTCATGAACCGGTCCAGTGTTGCGATCGCCTGCGCCTGCTCACCGCCCTTGTACTGGGCATAGGCTTTTTCAATCTGGGCTTGCTGCGCCAAGGGGGTACCGGCCGCCCGGCCTTCCAGCTTCTCGTAAAGGGGAATGGCCTTGTCGTAGGCTCCTGAGCTGGCTTCGTCTTTGGCCTCGGCGTAAATCTTGTTAGGGCTCCATGTGGCCGTTTTATCCGGCTCTGGCGTGGTGGAGCATCCCGCAATTAGAAGAAAAGACAGTGCGCAAACGGCTGCAGCAAGCGGCGATGCATTGGGAACAACCGATAATTTGGTGGAAAACATTGCGATCGACCTTCTTGATGACTGATTCTGAACAAAGCAAATTGATTATATCGGGCGCTATTGCGGCCAATGGCCTCTCTGATGAAGCTCAGGAGGAGGTAGATGGCAGCGCCGAACTCGAGTTGCGGCGGGTAATGGTCCCCGCCGGGAGCCACGGCGCCCGTCTTGACCGGGCTTTGGCGGATATTGTGCCCGAGTTCTCCCGCAGCTACCTGCAGCAGTTGATCGAAGCAGCCGTTGTGCAGCTCAACGGCCGGGCAGTCACCAAGCCATCGGCCAAGGTCAAGGCCGGCGACGAGCTCGTCATTGAGCTGCGGCCTACGCCTCAAAGCCAGGCATTCAAGCCGGAAGTCATGGCGCTGGACATTGTGTTTGAAGACCCATACCTCCTGGTGATAGACAAGCCGGCCGGGCTGGTGGTGCACCCCGCACCCGGTAACTGGAGCGGCACCCTGCTCAATGGCTTGCTGGCGCGTGACCCCCAGGCGTCTTTTTTGCCGCGCGCCGGCATCGTGCATCGTCTTGACAAGGATACCAGCGGGCTGATGGTGGTCGCCCGCCAGAGACAGACGATGGATCAGCTGGTGAGCATGATCGCCGCCCGGAGCGTGAGCCGGGAATATATTGCGCTGGCCCACGGCACATGGCAGGGGGCACGGACCCGGGAGGTGAACGCGGCAATCGGCCGGGATCCCCGCAACCGCCTGCGCATGGCCGCCGTTGACCTGGAAAAGAACGCCGGCAAGGCAGCCTTGACGGTGGTGTCCCTGCTGCAAAACGGAGAGCGTCATTGTCTGGTCAAGTGCAAGCTGCATACCGGCCGCACCCATCAAATTCGCGTGCATATGGCGCTTCTGGGCCATCCCTTGATATCCGACGGGCTGTACGGCGGGGCGGCTGCCGCGGGGCTGGAGCGCCAGGCGCTGCACGCATGCAGGCTGGCGTTTGAACACCCCATGACCGGTGCCCCGATGGAGTTCAGATCGCCGCCACCGGCTGATTTGCAGGCGGCCATGGCAAATGTGGGCCTGATATACAATCAAAGTTCGTAGTTTTCAGCTACCCGCAACATGGCGCCCCTGACAAGGAGGTTGCGCATGGATGCAATGCGCCAACGAGCGCTTTTCCCCGCCTTTTTTCGGAACGACCAATCATGAATACGACGGATGCGAAGCGCGTCCTCGAAACAGCACTCATTTGCGCGCAGCAACCGCTGCCTTTGCGCGAAATGGGGGTGCTGTTTAACGGGGTATTGACTGCCGACAGCCTCAAGCTGGTACTTGAAGACCTGCAGAACGACTGGTCGGGACGGGGCGTGGAACTCGTTCACGTCGCGACGGGCTGGCGCTTTCAGAGCCGGCCGCAGATGCGCGAGTACCTGGACAGGCTTCATCCGGAAAAACCACCCCGCTACAGCCGGGCCACGCTCGAAACGCTTGCCATCATCGCGTACCGGCAACCCGTGACGCGTGGCGACATGGAAGACATTCGCGGCGTCACCATCAACAGCATGATCCTCAAGCAATTGGAGGATCGCGGCTGGGTGGAAGTGATCGGCCACCGGGAAACCGTGGGCCGGCCAGCGCTTTATGCGACGACCAGGCAGTTTCTCGATGATTTGGGCGTTGAGTCGCTGGATCAGCTGCCCGCCATGGACAGTACGGCAGGGCAGGTTGCCATGCTCGAACAATTTGAGCTCGGCAGTGTAGAGCCTGCATTGTTGTCAGAGACATCAGAGACATCAGAGGCGCAAGGCGAAGCCGCACTTGAGCTCGCCGGCGATGAGGCAGCCGTGCTGGAACTGAGTCCGGCCATTCCGGAGGCCCTGGAGGCTTCGGCGGAGGATGTCGGTGAGCTTTCTGAACCCGAGCCCCTTGACCGGACCACCAGCGATCCCTACGCATGAATGTAAAAGCATGAATCCACAAGACCACCCGGCTCCCGATCTCCCGTCCACCCCCCCGGGCGAAGACGAAAACAAACCTGTCGCGCTGGAAAAGCCTGCGCAGGACGCTCCTGCTCCTGCTCCTGATTTGATGGCTGATAACCCCGCGGAGAAGGTGGTCGCGTCAGCGCCGGCGCTTGCCGCCGGACAGCCCGCGGTGCTGCCCGCGGCAAACACCATCCGCTTCGAGGATGTGGTGACCGGGCAGTTTGACGCTGATGAAAACGATGTGGCGCTGGAGTTGCCCAAGCGCGTGCTGTCACCTCAGCCTGAAACCCCCAAGTTGCACAAGGTGCTGGCGCAAGCCGGGCTGGGTTCCCGGCTGGAGATGGAGCAGCTTATTCTCGAGGGACGCATTTCGGTCAATGCCGAGCCGGCCCACATTGGGCAGCGCATCCAGTTCGGCGACACCGTCAAGATCAATGGCAAGCCCATACGCGTGCGAATTGACCCGCCGCCGCCCCGCGTGATTGCGTATCACAAGCCCAGCGGAGAGGTTGTGACGCACGATGATCCACAAAACCGGCCCACGGTGTTCCGGCGCTTGCCCAAATTGTTTCAGGGCAAATGGCAGTCCGTGGGGCGCCTTGACCTGAACACCGAAGGCCTGCTCCTGTTAACGAGTTCGGGCGAACTGGCCAACAAACTGATGCATCCTCGCTTTGGGCTGGAACGCGAATATGCGGTGCGGGTGTTGGGTGCGCTGAGCAACGAGGAGAAAAAGCGCCTGCTGGAAGGCGTGACCCTGGACGATGGCGTGGCGCAGTTCAGCTCCATCGAGGCCGGTGGCGGCGAGGGAGCCAATTGCTGGTACCGGGTCACTATATCCGAGGGGCGCAATCGTGAGGTTCGGCGCATGTTCGAGGCGGTGGGTCACGCGGTAAGCCGTCTCATCCGGATCCGGTACGGCGCCATGCTGTTGCCGCGCGGACTGAAGCGGGGCGCATTCGTCGAACTGGACGAGCGGGATATCTGGGCGCTGACCAATGCGGTGACCCGCTCTGAATCCCGGGCGGATCCGCGGGGCGCGCCCAAACACCCGGGTCATGCTCGCGGCGACGAAGGTGGCGAATCCCGCCCAGGTCGCGGCCCTCGCCGAAATGAGCGCTCGCGCGGAGACCGCGGGCGCCTGCCGGCCCCCGATAGCGGGCAAGCCGATGACTTTCAGCCCGCCGATGCCGATGCTGAGCAGGAGCCCAATGATCTGCAGCCGCCCCTGCACCGGATGGACTCCGTGCCCCGGGGCAACAGGCGCCGCGGAGGGAAAGGTCGCGGGCAGGGGGGTAACCCCGGTTCGCCCCCTCGCTTTGGACAGGCTGCGGGAAATGGTCCGCAGGGACCAAAGCGGCGCGATGACCGTGGGGATCGGAGCGACAAAAGCGCGGGGGGTGCCCAGCAGCCCGATCCGATGAAAACATCTTTTGGTTATATCGGTGCGGATACCTTCACCCGGCAGCGGCAAGGTCAGGGCCAAGGCCAGGGGCAACGCCGCAGTGGCGGCGGCGGGGGATCTGGCATGGGCGGTGCCGGTGGGGGGCAGCGCCGTGGCGGTGGTGGCGGGGGTGGAAACCGCGGAGGCGGCAATCGTGGCGGCGGTGGTGGTGGTGGCGGTAATCGCGGCGGGAATCGTTGAGAGCGCCAGAAGTACTTTACTTCACAGGGTTGATTCGAACACATCAGCCCGCAGGTTAAAATCAGAGGCTGTATTCAGTTTTTGAATCATTTAAAAATCCAAGGTTAAGGAAAATTCATGGCGATCGAACGCACTCTCTCCATCATCAAGCCCGACGCAGTTGCAAAAAATGTGATTGGCCAAATCTACGCGCGTTTTGAGGCCGCCGGCCTGAAAGTCGTGGCGGCCAAAATGGCTCACCTTTCACAGGGCGAGGCCGAGGCTTTCTACGCTGTGCACAAGGAGCGTCCCTTCTTCAAGGACCTGGTGTCGTTCATGATTTCCGGCCCGGTGATGATCCAGGCGCTGGAAGGCGAAGGCGCCATCCTGAAAAACCGCGACCTGATGGGCGCGACAGATCCCAAGAAGGCTGCTGCCGGCACGATTCGCGCCGACTTCGCGGACAGCATCGACGCCAATGCCGTCCATGGTTCGGACGCAGTCGAAACCGCCAATGCGGAAGTTGCATTCTTCTTCCCGGGCATGAATATTTACTCGCGTTAATCATGCTGCCCCCCATGCGTTGCTACTCCCCGCCAGGGTCGTCGCTTGCCTGGGGCGGTCCAGCCTGTCGCCCCCTGCGATGACAGCCAACCTTCTTGACTACGATCTGGAGGGCTTGGCCGCCTTTTGCGAGCGGCTCGGCGAAAAGCGCTTTCGCGCAACCCAGCTGTTTCGCTGGATCCATCAAAAAGGCGCCTCCGATTTTGGGCAGATGACAGATCTGGCCAAGTCCCTGCGCGAAAAACTTGCAGGTTCAGCCCACATCCAGGGACCGAAAGTGGTGTCCCGCCATGACTCGGCTGATGGCACCGTCAAATGGCTGTTCGATGTCGGCGCCGGCGACATCGTAGAGGCTGTTTTCATTCCCGAAACGGATCGGGGAACCCTGTGCATTTCATCCCAGGCCGGCTGCGCCGTGGGGTGCCGTTTTTGCTCGACCGGGCACCAGGGTTTCAGCCGTAACCTCACCACCGGCGAAATTATTTCCCAGCTGTGGTTTGCCGAGCATTTCCTGCGCCAGCACCTGGGCAGGCAAGAGCGTGTGATTTCCAATGTTGTCATGATGGGCATGGGCGAACCCTTGCAGAACTACTCGCAGTTGCTGCCCGCCTTGAGGGTCATGCTGGACGACCATGGTTACGGTTTGTCGCGCCGCCGGGTGACGGTGTCAACATCCGGCGTGGTGCCCATGATCGACAGGCTGGCCAAGGATTGTCCGGTGGCGCTGGCGGTGTCGCTGCATGCGCCGGAAGACGCGCTGCGCGACAACCTGGTTCCACTCAATAAAAAGTACCCGATCGCTGAATTGCTGCAGGCCTGCACCCGGTACCAGGCGTCTGCACCGCGTGACTTCATCACGTTTGAATACTGCATGCTTGACGGCGTGAACGATCAGCCCGAGCATGCACATCAGTTGGTGGCGCTGATGCAAGCGCATTCGGCAGACGGCTTGTCGTGCAAATTCAACCTGATTCCTTTCAATCCGTTTCCGGCTTCGGGCCTGAAGCGTTCAGCGATGCCGCAGGTTGCTGCCTTCGCCAAAATCCTGATGGATGCGGGCATCGTGACCACCGTGCGGAAAACCCGCGGTGACGACATTGATGCGGCCTGCGGTCAATTGGCCGGGGATGTTCAGGATCGGACCGGCGTAGACCGGCGCATCGCCGCGCAGCGGCAAGGTATGCTCGGGGGCATCAAGGTGGTTGTTGCAAAAGGGATGGATGTATGAGGTTTGCCGCCAATGTGATCTGGATGTCGGCCTGCTGGGCGGCTGTTTTGCTGGCGGGTTGTGCCGGCCAGCAAGGGATGTCCGGGCCTTCCGGTAACCGGAATGACATCGTGACCGAGTCGGATGAGCCTGATCATCGCCGGCGTGCACGCCTTCGGCTTGAGCTGGCCACCGGTTATTTTGAGCAGGGCCAGCCCAATGTTGCGCTGGATGAAATCAAGCAGTCGCTGGTCACGGATCCCACTTTTGTGGATGCTTACAACTTGCGTGGGCTGGTGTACATGCGGCTCAATGACATTCCGTTGGCCGAAGACAGTTTTCGCCGTGCACTCGCGCTGAATCCCCGCGATGCCGACGTGGCGCACAACTACGGCTGGCTGCTCTGTCAGCAGGCCCGCTACGAAGACTCATTCAAATCGTTTGCCCTGGCAACGGCCAATCCGACCTACGGCGGCCGGGCCAAAACGCTGATGACCCAAGGTGTTTGCCAGGTTCGCGCAGGGCAGCGTGCCGAGGCGGAACAGAGCCTGATGCAGTCGTATGAGCTGGATGCAGGCAACCCTGTGACAGGCTACAACCTCGCCACGCTTCTTTATGAGCGCGGTGATTTGACACGGGCACAGTTTTACATACGCCGTTTGAATAACAGTGAATTGGCGAATGCCGAAACGCTTTGGCTGGGCATCAAGACGGAACGAAAACTGAATAATCGGGAGGCTGTGTTGCAGTTGGCCGATCAGTTGAAAAAGCGCTTTGCGCAGTCTCCTCAAGCTGCCGCCTATGAAAAAGGTGCTTTCAATGAGTAACTTCGACCCGGTGCTGGCCTCCACCTTCAATTCAGAAGCAGTTTCAGGCTTCGGTCACAGCCAGAGCATGCCTGCGCTCGAACGCACGGCCGGCGATCTGCTTCGCGGCGCCAGAGAGGCGGCGGGCATTCATATCGCCTCACTGGCCGCGTCGCTGAAGGTTCCGGTCAAGAAGCTTGAAGCACTGGAGCAGGACCGGTTTGACTTGCTGCCGGACGCTGTTTTCGGGCGGGCGCTGGCCTCCAGCGTGTGCCGAACCCTTAAAGTGGACCCGGCCCTGGTGCTTGAGCGCATGCCACAAACGGCAGCACCCAAGCTAGCCCAGCGAAGCGCCAGCATCAACGCACCCTTCCGCTCGCCGGGTGATGGCCCGCGGTCTTCCCCATGGAAGCATGCTTCGCGGCCTGTTGTCCTGGCCGTGCTTGCCTTGTTGCTGGGGGCGCTGGTTTTGATTTTCCTGCCTGGCGTCGGCCATGATTCGGTGACGGGCCAGCGGGATGCGGAGGAGGGGCAGGCCAATGCCGCGTCCGCCAAACCTCAATCCCTGCCGGCCACGATGGTCATGGCGGGTGCAGGCCTGACGGACAGTGCCATGCCGGCAGCAGCGGCGGTTGCCGCGGCCGTTCCAGAGGGATCGCTTCCTGCGGCTCCGGTTGCGGAGCAGGCCGTAGCTGCGCTGGCTGCGCCAGTCTCCCAGCCGGCCAATTCACCCGCTGTGCCTGACAGTGCGGCGACGCCAGCCAGTTCAACCGTACAAGCGGCGCCCGGCGGCATTGTGACGTTTCGCGCAAAGCAGGAGTCCTGGGTTGAGGTAACCGATGCCAAAGGGGCCGTTGTGCTGCGCCGCACCCTGGGCGCGGGTGAGGTTGCGGGCGCCTCCGGCGCATTGCCGCTGGCTGCTGTGGTCGGCCGGGCCGATGCAACCCAGGTGGAGGTGCGCGGGCGGGCATTTGACCTGACTTCAGTTTCCCGGGATAACGTGGCCCGGTTTGAGGTGAAATAGTGGAGCCTTGTCTTCCCATCGAGTCGGCTTTTCCGAAAGCACGGCGTTCCACCCAGGCGCTGGTTGCCTGGGGCTCGCACGTT
This sequence comes from Polaromonas sp. P4_H1, assembly GCF_056400945.1. NCBI lineage: Bacteria > Pseudomonadati > Pseudomonadota > Betaproteobacteria > Burkholderiales > Comamonadaceae > Polaromonas > Polaromonas sp. P4_H1. The sequence goes on from NZ_JBFUKG010000006.1 coordinate 125,095, forward strand.
GTCACCGTGGGCGGCGACGCGCCGGTACGCATCCAGTCCATGACCAACACGGACACCGTGGACGCCATTGGTACCGCCATTCAGGTCAAGGAGCTGGCGCTTGCCGGGTCCGAAATGGTCCGCATCACTGTGAATACCCCTGAGGCTGCGCAGGCCGTGCCCCACGTTCGGGAGCAACTCGATCGCATGGGCATCGATGTGCCGCTGATTGGCGACTTTCATTACAACGGCCATCGCCTGCTGACGGATTACCCGGCCTGTGCCGAGGCCTTGTCCAAATACCGCATCAACCCGGGTAACGTGGGCAAGGGCGACAAGCGCGACCGGCAATTCGGCCAGATGATTGAAGTCGCCATGCGCTGGAACAAGCCCGTGCGCATCGGGGTGAACTGGGGCAGCCTTGACCAGGAACTGCTGGCCAGTCTGATGGACGACAACAGTGCGCGCGCCATTCCCTGGGATGCCCGGCAGGTCATGTACGAGGCGCTGATCACCTCGGCCATCGATTCCGCCCGTCGTGCCGAGGAAATGGGCATGCGGCGCAACCAGATCATCCTGTCCTGCAAGGTGAGCGGGGTCCAGGATCTCATTTCGGTCTACCGCGAATTGGCCAAACGCAGCGACTACGCCCTTCACCTCGGCCTCACCGAGGCCGGCATGGGCACCAAAGGTACGGTGGCCTCGGCCACCGCGCTGTCGATTTTGCTGCAGGAAGGCATCGGCGACACGATACGCGTTTCCCTGACCCCCCAGCCCGGCGAGTCCCGTACCCAGGAAGTGGTGATTGCGTCGGAGATCATCCAGGCCCTGGGGCTGCGCAGCTTTGTGCCCAGCGTAACCGCCTGTCCGGGTTGCGGACGCACCACCAGCACCACCTTTCAGGAACTGGCCAAGCAGATTGATGACTTCCTGCGGGCCCAGATGCCGGTCTGGCGCGCGCAATACCCCGGTGTTGAAGGGCTCAAGGTCGCCGTTATGGGTTGTATCGTCAATGGCCCCGGTGAAAGCAAGCATGCTGACATCGGTATCAGCCTGCCTGGCTCGGGCGAGGCACCGGCTGCTCCGGTATTTATTGATGGCGAGAAAAGACTGACACTGCGTGGAGAGAACATTGCGCAGGAGTTCCGGGTCATCGTTGAAAACTATATTGAAAAACGTTTTGGCACGCAGGCCGTCGCCGAAACCGTGTGAATCCCATGTCTGAAAAAATGAATGCCGGCCAGACGGAGAAATCGCCCTTGGCCAAAATCGAAAAACTCACGGCCGTCAAGGGCATGAACGACATCTTGCCGCCGGATTCGGCGCGCTGGGAGTGGCTCGAAGACAAAGTCCGCACGCTGATGGGGCGCTATGCCTACCGTAATATCCGCACCCCCATTCTTGAGCACACGCAGCTGTTTGTGCGAGGGATTGGCGAGGTCACGGACATCGTCGAAAAGGAAATGTATTCCTTCGAAGACCGTGCGGACAAATATGGTGATCATGACCACCTCACCATGCGGCCTGAAAATACCGCCAGCGTTGTTCGTGCGGTCACCGAACACAACCTGCTCTATGAGGGCGGCAAGCGCCTCTACTATATGGGCCCGATGTTCCGTCGGGAGCGCCCGCAACGTGGCCGTTACCGCCAGTTTCATCAGATTGGCGCCGAAGCACTGGGTTTTGCCGGACCGGAAGTGGATGCCGAGCTGATTTTGCTGGCCGCGGCGCTCTGGAAGGAGCTGGGTCTGAGCGACTGGCGCCTGGAAATCAATAGCCTGGGTCAGCCCGATGAGCGTGCCCAGCACCGTGCCCAACTGATCGCCCACCTGGAGCAGCATGCCGACGTCCTGGACGAGGAAGCACGCCGGCGCCTGCACAGCAATCCGCTACGCATTCTTGACACCAAGAATCCGGCCATGCAAGCAGTGGTAGACAGCGCCCCCCGGCTGATCGACTTTCTGGGGTCCCAGTCGCTGGCGCATTTTGAGGGACTTAAAGCCATCCTCGATGCCAACGGCATCCCCTGGACCCTGAATCCCCGACTGGTGCGCGGGCTGGATTATTACAACCTCACGGTGTTCGAGTTTGTGACCGACCGGCTGGGTGCCCAGGGCACCATTTGCGCCGGGGGACGCTATGACTACCTGATTGAGCAGATGGGCGGCAAAGCCGCGCCGGCCGTGGGATGGGCCCTGGGCGTGGAGCGTGTGCTGGAGCTCATCAAGGAGCAGGGTGCCGCCGTCACGCCGCCGGTACCCGATGCCTATGCGGTGATTCCCGAGGCATCTGCCTTGCCCGTCGTTCTGCAAACCCTGCAGGCCTTGCGCGCGGCGGGGGTGAGTGTGCAGATGCACGCCGGTGCCAGCGCCGACGGCATGGGCAGCATGAAGTCCCAATTCAAAAAGGCCGATGGCAGCGGCGCGCGGTTTGCCCTTATTTTCGGTGCCGCCGAGCTGGCGCAGGGCCGCGTGGCCGTCAAACCGCTGCGGGGGGAAAAGGCTGATGCGGCGCAGGTGCAAACCCTGCAGCCACTGGACGACGTGTCCGCCTGGGTTCACGCCTTGCGCGCCTAGCCTTGCATTTCGCCCCCCTACAATCACCCCACCTCAATCCGCGCCGTTATCGGGCAGAACAAGCAGACTTTTATGGCAAAACATCTCGATTTGGAAGAGCAGGAACAGCTTGATGAACTCAAGCATTTCTGGAAGCAGTATGGCGACCTGATCACCTGGGGCCTGATCGCCGTGTTCGGCATTTTTGCGGCCTGGAACGGTTACCAGTACTGGCAGCGCAGCCAGGCTGCGCAGGCTTCCGTGATGTACGAGGAAATCGAGCGCGCTGTCCAGTCGGGCGATCAGGCCAGGATTGACCGTTCATTGGCGGACATGAAAGACCGCTTTGGCCGCACCACCTATGCCCAGCAAGCCGGTCTGCTCGCCGCCAGGGCCTATTACGACAAAGGCAACCTGGACGCTTCCCGCGCCGCCTTGACCGGGGTGGCCGAGAAGGCCTCCGACGAGGGTTATCAGGCCATTGCCCGGTTGCGACTTGCAGGTCTTTTGCTGGAAAAGAAAGCCTACGACGAAGCACTGCAGCAGCTGTCCGCTTCGTTCCCGAAAAATTTTGCGGCTCTGGCAGCCGACCGCCGCGGCGATATCCTGGCCGCCCAGGGCAAGAAAACCGAAGCCCGGGTGGAATATGAAAAAGCCTACAAGGGGCTCGACGAGCGTGCCGAGTACCGGCGCCTGGTGGAGGTCAAACTCAATGCGCTTGGCGTTGATCCCACCGCAGGTTCCACCAAACTGACAACGACCGCAGCCAATACCGAGGTGAAGAAATGATGATCCAGTCTTTTAGGCCTCTGGCCCAGATTTCCCGGCTGCCCCTGGCCATTGGTTTTGTAGCGCTGCTGGCTGGCTGCTTTGGCGGCGCCACCAAGCCCCAGCCGGCCGAACTGCAGCCGGTGACGGCACTGGTATCCGCTCGCCAGAGCTGGAACACCCGCATTGGGCAGGTCGATTTCCCTCTGGACGTTGCTGTTTCGGGCAATAGCGTTGCCGTTGCGAGTGGCGACGGTACTGTCGCCCTGTTGGACGCCTCCACCGGCCGTGAATTTTGGCGCGTGGCGCTCAATACGCCTGTTGCCGCGGGTGTGGGCAGCGACGGAAAGGTCCTGGCGGTAGTCACGAAGGCCAACGAAGTTGTTGCCCTGCAGGACGGGCGGGAAATCTGGCGCCAAAAGCTTAATGCGCAGGCCTTTACAGCCCCTTTTGTGGCCGGTGCGCGGGTGTTCGTCCTGGCGGCGGACCGGTCGGTCTCGGCCTTTGATGGCCAGACGGGGCGCAAGCTGTGGACGCAGCAGCGACCCAATGAACCGCTGGTCCTGCGCCAATCCGGCGTGATGCTGGCCGTTGGCGATATGCTGGTGGTGGGTCTTGCCGGCCGTCTGGCGGGCCTGAGCCCTGTCAACGGCAGTGTTCGATGGGAGGCGCCCATTGCTTCGCCACGCGGCATCAATGATGTCGAGCGCCTGGTTGATCTTGTGGGTCGTGTGAGCCGGGACGGCGACAATGTCTGCGCGCGGGCCTTCCAGGCCAGCATTGGCTGCGTCAATGCCGCGCGCGGCAGTCTTCTGTGGACCAAGCCAGCCAATGGCATGCAGGGTATTCATGGCGATGACCGCACGCTGTTTGGCACGGAGGCAGACGGTACGGTGATTGCCTGGCGGCGCACAGACGGCGAGCGAAGCTGGACCACAGACCGCCTGCGCTACCGCAGCCTGACGGCACCCCTGGTCGTTGGGCGTTCCGTGGCGATTGGTGACTTCAGCGGCTTTATCCATTTGTTGTCGCGTGAAGACGGCTCCCTGCTTAACCGCTTGCCGACCGATGGCTCGGCCATCGCCGCGGCTCCCGTGCTTGCGGGTAACACGCTGATCGCCGTGACCCATAACGGCGGCGTTTACGGCTTCAAGCCCGAGTAACCGAAAACGCGAAACCGCAACTTTCCAGAACCTGATCAATGAAACCTGTCATAGCGTTAGTCGGCCGCCCCAATGTGGGCAAGTCGACGATTTTCAACCGGCTGACCAAGACGCGGGATGCGATCGTGGCCGATTTCGCCGGGCTGACGCGTGACCGTCATTACGGCAACGGCAAGCTGGGCTCCCACGAGTACATCGTCATTGACACCGGCGGGTTTGAGCCTGACGCAGCGTCCGGCATATACAAGGAAATGGCCAAGCAGACTCGTCAGGCCGTTGCTGAGGCCGATGTGGTGATTTTCGTGGTTGATGCGCGTGCCGGTATCAGTGCGCAGGACCACGATATCGCCAACTTCCTGCGCAAGCTGGGCAAACCGACGGTGCTGACGGCCAACAAGGCGGAGGGCATGACGGAAGGGGTCCAGTTCTCCGAATTTTTTGAATTGGGCCTGGGGGAAGTGCTGCCGGTTTCGGCATCCCATGGCCAGGGCATGCGTTCCCTGGTCGACCTTGCCCTGGCACCGCTCAACCTCGCCGATCCTGGTGACGAAGCCGAGTCGCAGGATCCGTCGGTTATCCGGCTCGCCGTGGCGGGCCGTCCCAACGTGGGCAAATCGACGTTGATCAATACCTGGCTGGGGGAAGAGCGCCTGGTGGCATTTGACCTTCCCGGCACCACGCGGGACGCCATTTCCGTGCCATTTGAGCGCGACGGCCAGAAGTTTGAGCTGATTGACACCGCCGGCCTGCGCCGCAAGGGCAAGGTTTTTGAGGCCATAGAGAAGTTTTCCGTCGTCAAGACGCTTCAGGCGATTGAAAATGCAAATGTCGTGCTGCTGCTGCTCGACGCCACGCAAGGCGTGACCGACCAGGATGCGCATATCGCAGGCTATATCCTGGAAAGCGGCCGTGCGGTGGTGCTGGCCATCAACAAATGGGATGCGGTGGACGCCTACCAGCGGGAGACGCTGGAGCGGTCGATCGAAACCCGCCTTGCTTTCCTGAAATTTGCATCCATCCACAAGATTTCGGCGATCAAGCGCCAGGGATTGGCGCCGGTCTGGAAGTCAATTGTGCAGGCCCACGCTTCGGCCAACCGCAAGATGTCCACGCCGGTATTGACACGCCTGCTGCTCGAGGCTGTCCAGTTCCAGCAGCCGCAGCGTTCAGGCATGTTCCGCCCCAAGATGCGCTATGCGCACCAGGGGGGCATGAACCCGCCCATCATCATTATTCATGGCAATTCGCTGGAACATGTCACCGAGGCCTACAAACGCTATCTGGAAGGGCGGTTCCGCAAGGAGTTCGATCTGGTCGGCACGCCCATGCGCATCCAGATGAAAAGCTCGCACAACCCCTTCACGGACAAGGAATCGGCCTAGAACTACATACTTGGCTGTTGGGCTGTGGTAACGTAAGGCTCTATCAACTTTTGAACACGGAAAATATCGTGAGCAATAACAAAGGTCAGCTGCTGCAGGACCCGTTTCTCAACACCTTGCGTCGAGAGCATGTGCCTGTTTCAATTTATCTCGTCAACGGGATCAAATTGCAGGGCCAGATTGAGTCTTTCGATCAATATGTGGTTCTGCTTCGCAATACTGTGACCCAAATGGTCTACAAGCATGCGATCTCCACCATCGTTCCCGGTCGCGCTGTAAGTTTTGCGACCGGCGAATCCGAAGAAAGCCCCGCCAGCTGAGTTCCTACGATGCTCCGGTGAAAACACCAACTCTTGCCCTGCTGGTTGGGGTTGATCTGGGCTTGCCGAACTTTGATGCTGATCTGCAGGAACTGGGTTTGCTCGCGCAAACCGCAGGCCTGCAACCCGTTGCTCGTGTGACGTGCCGGCGAAAAGCCCCCGATGCCGCTCTGTTCATCGGTACCGGCAAAGCCGACGAGATCAAAATGCTCGCGCAGGATACCGGCGCGTCTGAAATCCTGTTCGACCAGTCGCTCAGTCCGGCCCAGCAACGCAATCTGGAGCGGCACCTGGAATTGCCGGTCAATGACCGTACCCTGCTGATACTGGAGATTTTTGCCCAGCGCGCGCGCAGCCACGAGGGCAAGCTTCAGGTCGAACTGGCACGGCTGCAGTACGTCTCAACGCGCCTCGTGCGCCGCTGGTCCCACCTGGAGCGCCAGACCGGCGGAGCGGGTGTGCGCGGCGGCCCGGGTGAGAAGCAGATCGAGCTTGACAAGCGCATGATCGGCGACGCCATCAAGCGCACCAAAGAGCGCCTGGGCAAAGTCAAGAAGCAGCGGCAAACGCAGCGAAAGCAGCGGGAGCGGCGCAACTCATTCACGATCTCGCTGGTCGGCTATACCAATGCCGGCAAGTCCACGTTGTTCAATGCGCTGGTCAAGGCGCGTGCCTATGCTGCCGACCAGCTTTTTGCCACCCTTGATACCACGACGAGACAGCTGTACCTGGGTGACACCGCACGTTCGGTCTCCCTGTCTGACACGGTAGGTTTCATCCGGGATTTGCCACACGGTCTGATCGACGCGTTTGCCGCTACATTGCAGGAAGCTGCGGACGCGGACCTGCTGCTGCATGTGGTGGATGGATCGAACCCCGACTATCTGGAACAAATTGAGCAGGTGCAACGGGTTCTGGCCGAGATTGGTGCGGCTGACGTGCCGCAGATTCTCGTGTTCAACAAGCTGGACGCTGTAGGAGCAGTCAACTTGCCCCTGTCCTTGCGCGACATGTTCGAGCTCAGGGATGCATTTGAGGGGGCGAGCCGGAGCGTGGATCGGGTATTTGTCAGCGCCCTGACGGGTGAAGGTCTGCCGTTGCTGCGGGAGCTTCTGGCCAGTCATGCGGCAAGCGTGGTGAGCGGGGAAATTCTCCAAACGGCCGACGACCTTGCCTGAGCGGGCAATTTCATTAGGCACAATGTCGGTGTAGTCAAAAAAGAAGTGAGTTTGATCCCATGAACCTGAATCCCGTGCTGCAGACGTTGACGACCTTGCCAGGTCGGTTGAAACAACGTGCCCAAGGCATGTTTAATCTCAACGATCCACGTTGGGGCCGAGACGATGACAAGCCGTCGTCCGATGAGACCAAGCCAGAAATGCCTCGTGACGACAAGCAGCCTTCCAAGCCAGTTCGACCACAAGGTCAGGGCCCCAATCAGGGACCGCCTGACCTGGATGAACTGTGGCGCGATTTCAATCGCAAGCTCGGCGGGCTTTTTGGCGGCGCGAAAAGTGGCGGCAAGCGGGGCGGCTTTGGCGGCGGAAATAACGGTGGCAATGACGGCAATGGTGGCGGCTTTCAGCCCGACATGAAAAGCGCAGGCATCGGCGCGGGGCTGATCGCCGCGGTGGCCGTGCTAATCTGGCTGGGTACCGGGTTTTTCATTGTGCAGGAGGGCCAGCAGGCCGTCATTACCCAGTTCGGCAAGTACCACTCGACCGTGGGGGCCGGTTTCAACTGGCGTCTCCCGTACCCTGTGCAACGCCATGAAATGGTCGTGGTCACCCAGATCCGGTCGGTCGATGTAGGTCGTGACACCATCATCAAGGCGACGGGCCTTCGCGACTCGGCCATGCTGACCGAGGACGAGAACATTGTCGAAATCAAATTCGCCGTCCAGTACCGTTTGAGTGATGCGCGTGCCTACCTGTTTGAGAGCAAGGACCCCGCCAGCGCCGTGGTGCAGGCCGCAGAATCGGCCGTGCGCGAAGTGGTGGGAAAAATGAAAATGGATTCGGCGCTCGCAGAAGAGCGCGATCAGATCGGCCCCCGGGTGCGTATCCTGATGCAGACCATCCTGGACCGCTACAAAGTGGGGGTTGAAGTCGTGGGTATCAATCTCCAGCAAAGCGGTGCGCGTCCTCCCGAGCAGGTCCAGGCCGCATTTGATGATGTGCTCAGGGCGGGTCAGGAGCGCGAGCGCTCCAAGAACGAAGCTCAGGCCTATGCCAATGATGTGATTCCCCGCGCAGTGGGTTCAGCTTCGCGTCTCAAAGAGGAATCGGAAGCTTACAAGGCGCGAATTGTGGCGCAGGCCCAGGGTGATGCCCAGCGTTTCCGCTCGGTACTCACCGAATACCAGAAGGCGCCCCAGGTCACCCGCGATCGCATGTACCTGGATGCCATGCAGCAGGTCTACACCAATGTCACCAAGGTGCTGGTGGAGTCCCGCCAGGGCTCCAACCTGCTCTATCTTCCGCTCGACAAAATCATGCAGATGACAGCGCAGGGTGGTGCAGCGGCAGGCGCCGATATCCCGCTACTGCCGGGCAGTGGTACGGCACCGCCCGCTGTGGCCCCTTCGCCGTCGGGTGGCAGCTTGCCCCTGGATGCCCGTTCACGCGATGCTTCCCGCACCCGCGACCGTGAAACACGCTAAGGAAGAAAAACGTGAATAGAGTTGGATTTTTCGTATCTTCATTGCTGGTGGTGCTGGCGCTGCTGAGTTCCACCCTGTTTGTCGTCGACCAGCGTCAGTTTGGCGTGGTCTATGCGCTGGGTCAGATCAAGGAGGTCATTACCGACCCCGGGCTTCATGCCAAGCTGCCACCGCCATTCCAGAATGTGTCGTACATCGACAAACGTCTGCTGGTGCTCGACAGCGTCGATGCCGAGCCGATGCTGACCGCCGAGAAGCAGCGCGTGGTGATTGACTGGTACGTTCGCTGGCGCATCACGCAGCCTACCGAATACATCCGCAATGTCGGCCTGGATGAAAAGGCCGGCGCCAACCAGTTGAGCCGCGTGGTGCGCAATGCGTTTCAGGAAGAAATCAACAAACGCACGGTCAAGGATTTGCTGTCGCTCAAACGCGAGGCCCTGATGGCTGACGTCAAGCGCGAGGTGCTGCAGGTGGTGCAGGGCGCCAAGCCCTGGGGTGTGGACGTGGTCGATGTTCGCATCACCCGCGTCGACTACGTAGAAGCCATCACCGACTCGGTTTACAAGCGCATGGTGGCTGAGCGCCAGCGCGTGGCCAATGAGTTGCGCTCAACGGGTGCAGCCGAAGGTGAAAAGATCCGCGCCGATGCCGACAGGCAGCGTGAAGTTGCGGTTGCCAATGCCTACCGCGACGCGCAGAAGGTCAAAGGTGAGGGCGATGCGGAAGCGGCCCGAACTTACGCGGAATCCTTTGGCCGTGATCCACAGTTTGCCCAGTTCTATCGCAGCCTGGACGCATACAAGGCCAGCTTCGGCAAGAAAAACGACGTGATGGTGCTCGACCCATCCTCCGAATTTTTCAAGGCCATGCGCGGATCGGGTAGTGGCGCAGCGGCGCCCGCCAAAAAATAAGTCAGCGTGGACGGCGATACCTTCTGGCAGGCGCTGGCCCTGATGCTGGTGATCGAAGGGCTGTTGCCGCTGATCTCGCCGTCTGGCTGGCGCGGCATGTTTGAACAGATACTCCGGCTGGGCAACGGGCAGATCCGTTTTTTCGGACTTTGCAGTATCGGTGCCGGGTTGATCCTGCTGGCGGTGCTGGCCTGACGGCGTGCTGCCAGCGTGTGCGGGCTGAGGTGCTTATTTGCACCCGGCAACCCTCTCTTGCCGCCCGCGGCCCAAAACCGGCCTCCAAGCCCGGTAAAATCTGGTTTTTAACAGCCCACGAAAATTACAATGTCCGCCTGGTTGTCATCATGGCAATTGCCCGATCAAATTGCCGATGTCCTGCCCTCCGAGGCGCGCCACATCGAAGAGCTGCGCCGCCTGTTTCTCGACACCGCCCGCAGCTATGGCTATGAGTTGGTCATGCCGCCTCTGCTGGAGCATCTCGAGTCGCTGCTCACCGGCACCGGCGAGGCGCTGGATCTGCAGACCTTCAAGCTTGTCGACCAGCTCTCGGGCCGTACTCTGGGGTTGCGGGCTGACACCACGCCGCAGGTCGCCCGTATTGATGCGCACCTGCTCAACCGCAGTGGCGTAGCCCGCCTGTGTTATTGCGGCCCGGTGCTGCATACCCGTGCCGACCGCCCCCATGCCACCCGGGAGCCTTTGCAGTTCGGGGCTGAAATATATGGCCATGGCGGGCTGGAAGCCGACCTGGAGGCACAGTTGCTGGCGCTGGAGGGCCTCAAGGCTGCGGGTGTGACCGCGTTGAGTGTTGACATGGCCGATGCCCGCATTGTCAACAGCCTGCTGGCTAGCGCCGCCGTGAATGCCAAAACCCTGGCGCTTATTCATGCTGCGCTCGCAGCCAAGGACGCCAGCGAACTCAACAGCCTGACGGCCAGCTTGAGGGGTAGCCTTTCCGCTGCGGCATGTGACGCTCTGAAAGCGTTGTTGCAGCTTTACGGCGATGAAAAAGTCCTGCTGGAGGCTGAAAAAGTCCTCTCATCCTGGCCCGAGGCACAAAACGCGCTGCAAAATTTGAATTGGCTGGCCGCGCACGTGGGTGATGTCAAGGTCAGTTTTGACCTGGCCGATTTGCGAGGCTACGCCTATTACAGCGGTACCCGTTTTGCCATCTATGGGCAGGGCGCCGAGTTGGCGCGTGGCGGCCGTTATGACGAGGTCGGTGCGGTGTTTGGCCGTAACCGTCCGGCCGTCGGCTTCAGTCTGGATCTCAAGGAACTGGTCAGCGTGCTGCCGCCCCGGCCGCTCAGGGCTGCCATTCGTGCGCCATGGGGGGAAGATGCCGGCCTGCGCGCTGCCATCGCCCGCCTCCGGGCCGGGGGTGAAACGGTGGCCTGCGTGCTTCCGGGCCATGAACATGAGGTCAATGAATTTGACTGCGACCGCGAACTGGCCCATGTGGCCGGCCAATGGGTGGTCCAGCCCCTGAAAAAGGCGGCCTGAAGCCGGGCCTCAGGCCGGCCTTCAACGCTGTTTTCCCCAACGAATCCTTAACGAGAAATTGAAGATGACATATAAACCAACCGTAGCCGCGGGCCGCAATGTTGTGGTCGTGGGCACCCAGTGGGGCGACGAAGGCAAGGGCAAGCTGGTCGACTGGCTCACCGAAATGTCCCAAGGTGTGGTGCGCTTTCAGGGAGGCCACAATGCCGGCCATACACTGGTCATCAACGGCATCAAGACCGCTTTGCACCTGATTCCCAGCGGCATCATGCGTCCTGGTGTGAAATGCTATATCGGCAACGGCGTGGTGCTCTCGGCGGCCAAGCTGTTTGAAGAAATTGAAGGGCTGGAAAAAGCCGGCGTGGAAGTGCGCTCACGCCTGCGCATCAGCGAAGCCTGCCCGCTGATCCTGCCTTTTCATGCTGCGCTAGACATTGCCCGCGAGGCCTACCGCGAAAAGGGCGGTACCGCCAGGATAGGCACGACCGGCCGCGGTATTGGCCCGGCCTACGAAGACAAAATCGCGCGCCGTGCCCTGCGCGTGCAGGACCTCAAATACCCCGAGCGTTTTGCCGCCAAGCTGCGCGAGTTGCTGGATTTGCACAACTTTGTACTGACCGGTTATTTGCACGCGCCGGCGATTGATTTTGATACCGTGTATGCCGAAGCCATGCGGCACGCCGAACTTCTCAAGCCAATGATGGCGGATGTCTCGCGCGAGCTCAACGATGCGAACCGCGAAGGTGCCAATCTGCTGTTCGAGGGCGCGCAGGGCACCCTGCTCGATGTGGACCACGGCACCTATCCCTACGTGACATCCAGCAACTGCGTGGCGGGCAATGCCGCTGCCGGCGCGGGCGTGGGCCCGGGCATGCTGCATTACATCCTGGGCATTACCAAGGCTTATTGCACGCGCGTGGGCGGCGGGCCTTTCCCGACCGAGCTGGATTGGGAAACGCCGGACACCGTGGGCTACCACCTCAGCACCGTGGGCGCCGAAAAAGGCGTGACCACTGGTCGTAGTCGACGCTGCGGGTGGTTTGACGCGGCGCTGCTCAAACGCTCCGCCCAGGTCAACGGCCTGTCGGGCCTGTGTATCACCAAGCTTGACGTGCTCGACGGCATCGCCGAGCTCAAGCTGTGCACCGGCTATGAACTTGATGGCCACATCACCGACATCCTGCCCATGGGCGCCGAAGACATCGAGCGGTGCAAGCCCATTTATGAAACCCTGCCGGGCTGGAGCCAGAGCACCGTGGGCGTCACGCAATACGACCAGCTGCCGGCTGCGGCGCAGAAATATCTCCACCGGATCGAAGAGGTAACCGGCGTGCCGATTGACATGATTTCCACCAGCCCGGATCGCGACCATACCATTCTGCTGCGCAATCCCTACGCCGCCTGACCCCGGTATTTTTGAATCAAAAACAGGTGCCCGGACCATGCATTGCGGGCGCCTTGCTATTAAATCAGGAGCAAACCCATGTTGACCGAAGACGGCAAACATCTGTATGTCAGCTATGACGAATATCACAACCTGATTGAAAAACTGGCGATCAAGATTCATCAGTCGGAGTGGCAGTTCGACACCATCCTGTGCCTGGCCCGCGGTGGCATGCGGCCGGGCGACATTCTTTCGCGAATTTTTGACAAGCCACTGGCCATCATGTCGACCAGTTCCTACCGCGCCGACGCCGGCACCGTGCAGGGCAAGCTCGACATCGCGCGCTATATCACCACGCCAAAGGGCGAAATTGCCGGCAAGGTATTGCTGGTGGATGATCTGGCCGATTCGGGCTACACCCTGAATGCGGTGATCCAGCAGCTGCGCACCAACTACAAACCTATCACCGAGCTGCGTAGCGCGGTGATCTGGACCAAGGGCGTTTCCACCTTCCAGCCCGACTACTCAGTGGAGTCGCTGCCGACCAATCCCTGGATTCACCAGCCGTTTGAAGGCTACGACTCGCTCACACCGGCGCAACTGATGGCCAAGTGGAAAATCTGATGGGCCTCCACGTTTTTCGCTTCGTGTGATACGGGCCCCCCGAGGGGGCTAATTTTCCTTGGGACGGCCCGGCGGAAAATTGCGGCCATTTATCGATGTGCAAGCGGCGCTGTTCCCCAGGCTCACGGCCAGGGTACGGCCACCGCCTGTCGGGGCATGCCGTTAACATCGGCGCATGAGCGATCCATCTACCCAACTAATCCATCACCCCTACAGCCCACCGGCGGGCTTTGAGGCCGTTGCACCGGGGGTGCACAAGGCCTCCACGGTGATCTTTCCCAGCGTTGCGGCGCTGCGCAACCGCGACTGGAAACACAAGACGGGCTATACCTACGGCCTGCACGGTACCCCCACCACCTTCACGCTGGAAGAGCGCATTGCCACCCTGGAGGGCGGCAAGTTCTGCACCCTGGTGCCCAGCGGCCTGGCTGCCGTGGTGCTGGTGGACATGGCCCTGCTGAAGTCCGGTGATGAAGTGCTGATTCCCGACAACGCCTATGGCCCCAACAAGGCATTTGCGCAAACTGAACTCCTGGCCTGGGGGATCAATTTCCAGTTTTATGACGCCATGAACCCGGCCGATCTAGCCGCCAAATTGAGCCGCAAAACGCGGCTGGTCTGGCTGGAAGCCCCGGGCTCCATCACGCTGGAGTTCCCGGACCTTCCGGCGCTGGCTGCTGTGGTCAAGGCGCACAACCAGTCTGGCAACAGTGCCCATCCATCGGGCACCGTTACCGCGCTGGACAACACCTGGGGCGCAGGCCTGGCGTTCAACGCTTTCGGGCTCGGTGCGGACATCTCCGTACAGGCCCTCACCAAATACCCCAGCGGTGGCGCGGACGTGCTGATGGGTTCAGTGGTCACCAACGACGAAGCCCTGCACCATCTGGTTCATTTATGCCACATGCGCGTCGGCTATGGCGTGAGCGGCAATGATGCCGAACTGGTGTTGCGCGGCTTGAACAGCATGGCCTTGCGCTACGCCGCACAAGATGCCACCACGCAACTGCTGGCGGTCTGGCTGCAGGCCCAGCCGCAAATCGCCGCCGTGCTGCATCCCGCATTGCCAGGATCGCCCGGACATGACACATGGAAACGCGATTGCACAGGCGCGGCCTGCCTGCTCAGCGCCGTGTTCAAGCCCGAGTTCACACAGGAGCGGATCGACCGTTTTTGCGACAGTCTCCAGCTGTTCAAGCTGGGCTACAGCTGGGCCGGGCCCATGAGCCTGTGCGTGCCTTATGACGTGCCAGCCATGCGTCGCACGCCCTGGTCGCATCGGGGTGGTTTGGTACGTTTTTCGATCGGCCTGGAGTCTGTGGCCGACCTGCGGGCAGACCTGGCTCAGGCGCTCCTGATCGCTTGATTCGGGCCTGCTGAGAACTTGATGAGGCCCTGACGGCGATGCAGTACAGTAAGGGTTAATCATTCACGAAAGCACGCTGTGGCAACTCCTAATTATTCCTACGAAAAACGCCAGAAAGAGCTTGCGAAAAAACGTAAAAAAGAAGAAAAACTCAAGCGCAAGGCTGAAGGCAAGCCTGATGACGCGGCAGACGAGGGTGAGCAGACCCCAGACACGCAGGCCGACGGCCAGCCCGGTTTGCCGCCAACTGAGTCATCGACCTGATTTTGAGGCACCAGCTGCTCCGGGCATAAGCATAGAAGCACCGATCCTTTCGAGCCGCATCCATCCGCCCCTGGGTTGACCCCAACACATCAACGGGTCCCCTGCCGACATGGCCCGTCATCCATGCACCCGGCACAGACCCCCTATCACGCTAGGTCACGCTATAACCTGCTGCCGAAGCATTCGCAAGTTATTGCATAACGCCGCCGTGTCGCATCGCGAAATGGGGCTGGAAATACTGGGTGAATTCTTCCAACCATTTTTGAAGGCGCAAAAAAAGCAGGCCCGGCTGTCGATCAGTGCGGCTTGCCGAGTCAAAAACCATAGCTGTACATGACCTTTTGACGGGGCTAAAGGTCAATTTGATGCTTCTTTTCCGCAGTCAGGACGTCTTTCCGTGAGCCAGCATTGGCTTCTTGCCGCCTTCCGCCTGCCTACCCTGGACTCAAAATGTTTCACCCGCCGCGGGTTTTGGGCATTTTCTCCTGCAAAAAAGCATCCCATGCTCGGGTAACATTGCAGGCCGTGCACTGCGCGCCAGGCAGTGCGAGCGCCCCGTCAAGCGCTATAAGAATCAACGACTTAGCTAAACGCTCAAGAAAACAGGGACTGCCGTGCGTCTCAATTCGATCAAGTTATCAGGGTTTAAATCGTTCGCGGAGCCCACCAATTTCGTGTTGCCGGGGCAACTGGTCGGTGTGGTGGGGCCCAATGGCTGCGGTAAATCCAACATCATGGACGCGGTGCGTTGGGTGTTGGGGGAAAGCAAGGCCTCCGAGCTGCGCGGCGAGTCCATGCAGGACGTCATTTTCAATGGCACCAACACGCGCAAGCCAGCCAGCCGCTCCAGTGTGGAGTTGGTGTTTGACAATGCCGATCACCGGGCTGGTGGCCAGTGGGGTCAGTTTGCCGAGATCGCCGTCAAGCGTGTCCTGACGCGCGACGGCACCTCGAGCTATTACATCAACAACCAGCCGGTACGCCGCCGTGATGTGCAGGACGTGTTCCTGGGGACCGGCCTCGGCCCGCGGGCTTACGCCATCATTGGCCAGGGCACGATCAGCCGCATCATCGAGTCCAAGCCGGAAGAGTTGCGCCTCTTTCTGGAGGAAGCCGCAGGCGTATCGAAATACAAGGAACGCCGCCGGGAGACCGCCAACCGGCTGTCGGATACGCGGGAAAACCTGACGCGGGTAGAAGACATCCTGCGCGAGCTCAATGCCAACCTCGACCGGCTGGAAAAGCAGGCCGAAGTGGCCATGCGCTACAACACCCTGCAGGCTGACAGCACCCTCAAACAGCATCAGCTGTGGTTTTTGAAGCGTGCCGAGAGCCAGGCCGATCAGGCCCGGGTCAAGGTGGATTCCGAGAAGGCGGTGAACGATCTCGAAAGTCGCGTTGCCGACCTGCGCCATATCGAAGCCGACCTCGAAACCATTCGCCAGGCACACTATGCCGCGGGCGACCAGGTCAATCAGGCGCAGGGCAAACTTTATGAGGCCAGCGCGGAAGTCGGGCGGTTGGAAGCTGAAATCCGCTTTGTGGTCGATGGCCGGCTGCGCGTCGAGCAGCGTCTGGCCCAGCTCAAGGAGCAGACCGCCCAATGGGCGACGCGCCAGGAAGACGCCGCAGCCGAGACGGAGAGCCTGGCAGCCCAGGCCATCGAAGCCGAAGAAAAAGCCGAGCTGCTGGTGGCGCAAACTGAAGAGCACCAAACCCAGCTGCCGGCACTTGAAGAAGCGCTGCGCCAGGCCCAGGCCAAATCCAACGAGCAGCGCACCGGTGTGGCCCAGGTCCAGCAGCAGATTCAGGTGCTGGCCGCCGACCAGCGCAACATTGAAGAGCAATCGCGCACGCTGGCCTTGCGCCATGAGCGCTTGACGGCCGACCGCAACGCGCTCAATGCTCCCGATGAAGCGCGCCTGGCGAACCTCACTGCGCAATTCAGCGGCGCACAAGAGGCACAGGCGGAATCCGAGGCACGCCTGCATGAGTTGACCGAAACCGTGCCGCAGCTTGACGAGGAACGGCGCACCCTGCAGCAGACCGTTAACACCGAGTCGGCCAAACGCGCCGACCTGTCCGCCCGCATGGAGGCGCTCAAAGCCCTGCAGGAAAAAGTCAAAACCGATGGCAAGCTCAAGCCATGGCTGGAAAAGCACGGTTTGGGCAGTCTGCAAGGCCTGTGGAGCCGTATTCATATTGAGCAGGGCTGGGAGAACGCCCTGGAAGCCGCATTGCGCGAGCGCCTGGGTGCGCTCGAAGTCAGCCGCCTGGACATGGTGCGCGGCTTTGCGGGCACCGATGGCCGCGGTGACGGTGAAGGGCCGCCGGCCAAACTCTCGTTTTATACGGCGCCCCATGCCGCGGTGCCCGCCCGCTCCAATCCATCCGTCAGCCTCAAGCCCCTGGCCGATCTGCTTCGCCTGAACGATGCCGGCCAGTCGGCGCTGCTGGGTGACTGGCTGCACGGCTGCTACACCACGCAAAACCTGGACGAAGCCTTGGCGGCTCGCGACAAGCTGGATGCAGGCGAAGTGATTTACGTCAGGAGCGGCCACGCCGTCACGCAGCACAGCGTCAGTTTTTATGCACAGGATTCCGAGCAGGCCGGTTTGCTGGCCCGCGCGCAGGAAATCGAAAACCTCGACAAGCAGCTCAAGGCCCAGGCCCTGATCAGCGATGAAGCCAGAAGCGCGCTGGTACGCGCTGAAGCCACATATGCGGATGCCGCCCAGCGGCTGGTCACGGCACGCCGTGAAGCGGCCGAAGGCCAGAGCCGTGCCCACGAACTGCAGGTGGAAGTGTTGCGCCTCACGCAACTGGCCGAGCAAACCCGTGCCCGCAGCGAGCAGATCCAGGCAGACATGGCGGAAATTGAGGCCCAGCTCGGTGAGCTGCAGGAGCGCAAGGTCACGGCCGAGGCCCGCTTTGAGGAGCTCGACATGCAACTGGCCGACAGCCAGGAGCGTCATGCCCAGTTCGATGACCGGGTGATCGACACCGAGCGCAAACTGGGTGAGTCACGCGAGCAGCAACGCACGCTGGAGCGCCAGGCGCAGGAAGCGCAATTTGCCCTGCGCAGCCTGGCTTCACGGCGCGAAGAGCTGGCCCGTTCCATTGCCATTGCCACCCAGCAGGCCGCGTCGATTGCAACCGAAGAAGAGCGTGCGAAAGAAGAGTTGTCCCGCCTGACCGATGCAGCGGCGCAGGCCGGCTTGCAGAGCGCGTTGAGCGTCAAGCTGGAACGCGAAGCCGACCTTGGCGCCAAACGCAGCCAGTATGACGACCTGACGAACAAGCTGCGCGCCAGCGACGAGCGCCGCCTACAGCTTGAGCGGGAACTCGATCCTTTGCGCCAGCGCATCACGGAGTTCCAGCTCAAGGAACAGGCCGCACGCCTGGGCTTTGAACAATACGAACAACTGCTGAACGATGCACAGGCTGACCTGGTGGCAGTGGAGCAGTCCATTCAGGCTGGCAATGTGCGCCTGACCGGCCTGCAGGGCGAGATTGACCGCCTTCACCGGGAAATCCAGTCCCTGGGTGCCGTCAATCTCGCTGCGCTGGACGAGTTGAGCGCGGCCCGTGAGCGAAAACAGTTCCTGGATGCGCAGTCCGCTGACCTCAACGAGGCCATGGGCACGCTGGAAGATGCGATTAAAAAAATCGATATGGAAACGCGCGATCTGCTGGCGAGTACGTTTGAAACCGTCAACACCCATTTCGGCAAGATGTTCCCCGAACTGTTTGGCGGTGGTAACGCACGTCTGGTCATGACCGGCGAAGAAATCCTCGACGCCGGTGTGCAGGTGTTGGCCCAGCCGCCCGGCAAGAAAAATCAGACGATTCACCTGCTCTCGGGCGGTGAAAAAGCGCTGACGGCCATCGCCCTGGTGTTTGCGATCTTCCAGCTCAATCCCGCACCGTTCTGCCTGCTGGACGAGGTCGACGCGCCGTTGGACGACGCCAACACCGAGCGCTACGCCAAGCTGGTGAGCTCCATGAGCAAGGAAACGCAGTTCCTCTTCATCAGCCATAACAAGATCGCCATGGAAATGGCCGAGCAGCTGATCGGCGTCACCATGCAGGAGCAGGGCGTTTCGCGCATCGTGGCGGTGGACATGGAAGCGGCACTCGGATTCTCCGAGATCGCAGCATGAGCACCATCGGTTTGCCCCCACGAAAATCAGCCCTTGCCGGCGGGAAGCGCACCGCCCCCCTCCCACCTGGGCGGGATGGAGCGGGCGGTGCGGGGGCGCGTCTCGCATGAGCACACTCCAGGTCAGTTTGGCGGTGGTGGGCGGCTTGGTGCTGGCAGGCGTGGTGGCTCACAGCGCCTGGTCGTCGCGCAGAAACCTGCCCAAGCGGGCCACACCACCCGTGCCTCCCGCACAGGAGCCCGCACCGCATCAGGCGCCAATGCAGGCACCCACTACAGCGCCTGACGTACTGGCCGAGCGACAGGAGCCCAGCTTTGATACAGATGTGGATGGCGACTCTGGCCTGCCCTCCCTGGCGAGCCTCACCACGCCCGACAGAAAACCCGGTCTGGACGTACTGATCGACGCAGTGGCGCCGGTGGTGGTTGAGTCGGTGGTGTCGGGTGACGCTGCGTTGGCCGCCATGCCCAGCACTCGCCGTGTCGGCAGCAAACCCTTCGGGGTGGAGGGCCTCAGCGTGACTACTGGCGAGTGGGAATTCCCGACCGCCGGTCATCGCTACAGCGCCTTTCAGTGCGGCGTGCAGTTGGCCAACCGAACCGGTGCGCTCAACCAGATTGAGTACTCCGAATTTGTCATGAAGGCGCAGGCCTTTGCCGACGCCATTGGGGGGGAGCCGGAATTTCCGGAAATGCTCGACGAGGTTGCACGTGCCAGGGAACTGGACCAGTTCGCCAGCGGGCACGATGCCCAGTTGAGCTTCACCCTGCGCGCCATTCACACAGCCTGGAGCCCCGGTTATGTGCAGCAAAGCGCCGCAAGGCTCGGTTTTGTAGCCGGCTCCATCCCGGGCCGCATGGTGCTGCCCGCCAGTCAGCCGGGCCATGCGCCGATTCTGGGCCTGGCCTTCGATACGCAGGCCGCCATGGCGGACGACCCCGAACAAACGGCGTTGCGCGAGCTCACGCTGTCCCTGGACGTGCCGCAAGTCCTGCGCTCCGAGCAGCCGTTTGCGCGCATGTGCGAGGTCGCCATGGCCCTGGCCGCCAGCATGGATGGCGTGATCATCGACGACAACGGCAACCTCATCCGGCCAGAAGCGATGGACGTGATCCATGCCGACCTGGAGCAGCTCTATGACACGCTGGACGGCCGCGACCTGTCGGCCGGCTCTGTGCTGGGCAGGCGTCTGTTTTCCTGACTTTCCCGGGCTTGCCGCTCACTTTTGATTTTTTTCATGGCCACCAAAGACCTGTTTGCGCAGCCGGAGCCTTCGCGGCCGCCGGCGTCCCCTGCCGAGCGCATGGCCGCCTTGCGCGCTGAACTTCACGCTCATGCGCATCGCTATTACGTCCTGGACGAACCCACCATTCCCGACAGCGAGTACGACAGGCTGTTCAAGGAGTTGCAGGACCTGGAAGCGGCATACCCGGAGTCGCTGACATCGGATTCCCCGACGCAGCGCGTGGGCGGCAAGCCGCTTGACCAGTTTGCCAGCGTGCGCCACAAGGTGCCCATGCTCAGCATTCGCACGGAGACGGACACAGAGGCCACCGGCGCGCAAAATTTCGACACCCGCGTGCGCAAGGAACTGGGGCTGACGGAGTCGGATCCGCCGGTCGAGTATGTGGCTGAGTTGAAGTTTGACGGGCTGGCCATGAGCTTGCGTTATGAGCACGGTGTGCTGGTGCAGGCTGCCACCCGCGGCGACGGTGAGGTCGGGGAAGAGGTGACGCAGAACATCCGCACCCTCAGGCAGATTCCGCTCAAGCTGCCGTCTGACGCACCGCCTGTGCTGGAAGTGCGGGGTGAGGTCTACATGCGCCGCCCCGATTTCGAGGCCTTGAATGACAAACAGCGCGAGAAAATAGCTGCGGGTGTCAAAGGGGAAAAAACCTTTGTGAATCCACGCAACGCCGCCGCCGGTGCGGTGCGCCAGCTGGACCCAGCTATCGCCGCACGGCGCCCGCTGAGCTTTTTTGCCTATGGTGTGGGCGAGGTTGTGCTGGAGGCCGAACACATCGACCCGAAGAACCCCTGGGTTGCTACCCATATGGAGCTTCTGCAAACGCTGAAGTCATGGGGTTTTCCAGTGGCCGCCCAGACCAGGCTTGCGCATGGTGCGCCTGAATTGATAGCGTTTCACCAGGCCATGGGCAAGCAGCGCGACAGCCTGCCTTACGACATTGATGGCGTGGTGTACAAGGTCAACAGCCTGGCGTTGCAGAAAAGGATGGGATTTGTCAGCCGGGAACCGCGCTGGGCCGTGGCCCACAAATACCCGGCGCAGGAACAGCTCACCACCGTGCTGGGTATTGAGGTGCAGGTCGGGCGCACGGGCAAATTGACGCCGGTGGCCAAGCTGGCACCGGTCTTTGTCGGTGGCGTTACCGTGACCAATGCCACCCTGCACAACGAAGACGAGGCGCGTCGCAAGGATGTGCGGGTGGGCGACACCGTGATTGTCCGCCGTGCCGGCGACGTGATCCCCGAGGTTGTCAGCGTGCTGCCCGACAAGCGATTGCAGGGCGCACCGATGTTCACAATGCCGCGCCAATGTCCGGTCTGCGGCTCCGATGCGGTGCGCGAAGAGGGCGAAGCCGACTACCGTTGCACCGGCGGGCTTTTTTGCGGCGCACAGCGCAAGGAGGCCATCCTGCACTACGCGCACCGGCGCGCCGTCGAGGTTGAAGGCCTGGGTGACAAGCTGGTTGAGCAATTGGTGGACGCCCATGTGATTCGCACGCTGCCCGACCTTTACAAACTGGGCCTCACGGCGTTGGCCGGCCTGGATCGCATGGCCGACAAATCGGCCAATAACCTGCTCAAGGCGCTGGAAAAATCCAAGCAGACCACCTTGCCGCGCTTCCTGTTCGGCCTGGGTATCCGCCACGTGGGTGAGGCTACCGCCAAAGAGCTGGCACGCCATTTTGGCAAGCTGGACGCCATCATGGATGCCACGGAAGAGCAGTTGCTGGGTGTCAGCGATGTCGGCTCCATCGTTGCCCAGAGCATACGCACCTTTTTTGACCAGCCGCACAACCGTGAGGTGGTCGAGCAGCTGCGCGCCTGCGGCGTTCACTGGGAGGAGGGCGAACCTGCTGCAGTCACCCCTAAACCGCTTTCCGGGAAAACCTTTGTGATTACCGGTACCTTGCCCACCCTTAGCCGGGACGAAGCCAAGGACAAGGTGGAGGCCGCCGGTGGCAAGGTGACCGGCTCGGTCAGCAAAAAGACGGATTATGTTGTGGCGGGTACCGAGGCTGGCAGCAAACTGCTCAAGGCGCAGGAACTCGGTATTGCCGTGATGGATGAAGGGGCATTGATGCAGCTGCTGGCTTCTGCTGAAGCCGGATAAAGCGAAATTTGTCTCAGCGTTGTCTCTGTGGCCATGCCGTAGCCATAAGTGACTCCTGTCGCTTACAGATCATTACAGAGCTTTGCAAACCCGACGTCACGCCAAGTGGGGCACTGATACGTTAAAAGCTCAGAACAGGAGCTTTTCATGAACTACATCCGTTTATCCGGCTTGCTGGCAACCGCCGGCGTGGCTGCCTTGCTGTCCGGCTGCGTGGTCGCTCCGGTTGGCTATCGTCCTTATGCCACCTACCCTGACGCGTCTGTGTATGTCGAGACCGCGCCGGTTGTCGTGGTGCCTGCACCGTACTACGGCTACCGCGGCTACCGGGGTTATCGGCACTGGCGTTGAGCAGGTTGCCGCGCGGTCACACCGGCAGCATTGCAATTAAACCGGAGTTGGCAATGCGCCAACCCGTCAAGCGCGCGTAAGTTCGCCAGCCCCGCGATAATGGGGCTATGACCATTCGCGAAATTCTCAAAATGGGCGATGCGCGTTTATTGCGGGTTGCCCAGCCTGTCGCGGCATTTGACACGGACGCACTGCACTTGCTGGTGTCCGACATGTTTGACACCATGCAGGCTGCGGAGGGCGCCGGTCTGGCCGCCCCGCAGATCGGCGTCGATTTGCAACTGGTGATTTTTGGCACCAGCCAGGTCAATCCGCGCTACCCCGACGCGCCGCTGGTCCCTCGCACCGTATTGCTCAACCCCATCGTCACGCCCTTGAGCCCCGATGAGGAGGAGGACTGGGAGGGCTGTCTGTCCGTGCCGGGCCTGCGCGGTTTGGTTCCGCGTTTTTCACATATTCGGTATACCGGCTTTGATCAGTATGGCGATCCCGTTGACCGAACCGTGAACGGCTTTCACGCCCGCGTGGTGCAGCACGAATGCGATCATCTGATGGGCAAACTCTACCCGATGCGCATCCGGGACTTCACACAGTTTGGTTATACCGACGTACTGTTTCCGGGGCTCGATGCATCGACTGACGATTGAGCCGAAGGATTGAGGCTCAAAGGCGTACACTGAACTGGTCGGATTCCACAGTTTTGGCAGTTTTTGCCCGTTTGTGCGTGTTGTACGCCAGGAAGAGTTTTCGGGATGTCCTCTGTTCCTGGCCGGACCCCCCTGGGGGCTGTTAAACCGCCAACCCTACCGCCCTATCAATTCAAGTTTGAAACGATCACCGGAAGCGGCGACGATCTTCAAGTGCGTTCCCTGCTGGACCGGCAGCAATTTCACGATCCCCTGGGCGAGGCTGAAGCAGAAGGCATTTCATCATCAGCCTGGCCGATTTTTGGCCTGCTGTGGCCGTCCGGTCGGGTGCTGGCTCATGTCATGCTGACCTATGAACTTGAGGGCAAGCGTATTCTGGAACTGGGCTGCGGTCTGGCTCTGGCCAGCCTGATCGTGCATCGGCGCGGCGGGGATATCACGGCGAGCGATTGCCACCCGCTGGCAGCGGCTTTTTTGCTGGAAAATCTCAAACTCAATCGGCTCCCGGCCATGAAATACCAGATGGGCAACTGGTCAAGGGCCAACCCGCTTCTGGAGCGCTTTGACCTGATCATTGGCAGCGATATTCTTTATGACCGCGGGCAGCCCCAGGTCCTGTCGCAATTCATTGATCTGCATGCCCAGCCAGACGTTGAGGTGTTGATCGTCGATCCCGATCGGGGCAATCGGGTCGCATTTAACCGGAACATGGATTCGCTGGGTTACTCCCATACGCAGACACTTATTTCTCAACTGCCCGGCAGTGGTGCCAAATACAAGGGACGACTGTTGCGCTACCTGAGGACGTCTTGAAGGCTGCTGCTAGGGTAGTCGGCACTCAAGGCTCCTGCAACACGCTCGATCTCAAATGCGCCTGGCGCCCCGGCCAGGCAGATGTTACAAGTTACCAATGCAACTTGCATAGCGCGCAAGAGCATGAATTAAGGGTATGAATTTACTCGCCCGTATATTCCAGCAGGGCCAAGTAGTCAGCGCGGTCGGCCTTGGCCCACTGCTTGACGCCTATGTCAGACAGAATGCCTGCAGACTGGCTGTTCATGGCCAGAAGTGATTCGGTGAGTTTGGCCACAAGTTCTGGTGGTGCTTTGGGTGACGCCAGTACCGACCAGTTGACCACCGGCTGCGTTTCGCCAATGATGCGCCCCCCACCATCCTTCCACTTTTTGGCAATAGTTGGATTGACCACGCCGGCCTCAGCCAGGCCGGCGTTGATCTGTGCGGCCACCGTATCCTGGAAGCGGGTATGTGACATGTAGGGTTCGCGCATATTCGTGCGGCGTATTTCGGCCTTAGCCACAGCAGTGGTAGCGGAAAACTCGTCGGGCAGCAGCAGTTTCCTGCCGCCGAGTTGTGAAAAGTTCTGGATTGGGGAATCCTTTGGAACAATAAATGCGGCCTTGTAGGGCTCTGGCCGGCGCACCAGTGGCTGGTAGCCGTGATCTCGCACGAGCTTGGACAACTGGTTGACCGATTTGCCAAAAATCAACAGCGGCTTTTGCTCCGACTGTGCTTGTTGCACGAAGCGCCGGATATCGATGATGGGGTCTACATAGACCTGCTTGTTGCGGATTTGTGCGGCCATGTAGTCGGCCCAACTGCGGTAGCGCATGGCCAGCATGGAAATGCTGAAGTCCGCTGTCATGGCTTCGTTGACCAGCAGGCGCCACTGGTCTGCGCCGGACTGCTGCGCCCGGACAATCGGGGTGTTGCACAGGGCGGCGGCTGTGACGCTGCGCAGGACGGTGCGCCGGCTTATGGCGGTCTGGCAAAGGGTCTGATTCATTTCATCACCTGTAAGCGTTGGGTTGGAGTACTAGGGTGCCAAACTGGCCGTCGACTTACCGGGAGCCTGCTTCTCCCAGGCTTGCGCGGCTTCCAGGGTCATTTTGAAAGCGGTGGCGCTTTCAAGAAGCCATTTCTTGTTCTCGGGCGACAGGGCATAGTTAAGCCTGAACTCATCCAGCGGCATACGGTCTTCTTTGACTGCCTTGATCAGGCGGTCGATCTCTCCGGCTGCGTGAGCGGGTGTTGATAGCAGCACCAGACGGCTCATCTTGTCCGGGTTGTTGGGCACGTGGCAGCTTGTGCACTGCGACTCGCGCATCTGCAGCGCAAGGTCGCGGTACTGGCGATCGATGGATTTGATATAGGGGTTCTCGGGGCGGTAGAGGCCGTCAAAAAGGGTCACTGCTGGCTGTGTATTGCCCTTTTCGTCGGTCCACAGCCAAGGCCCTTCATACTTGGCATGCTTGATTGGTTGCACCGGTAGCAGCATCGGCGTCGACGCGCGGTCGGTGAACTGCGCTGCACGGATCTTGCCCGTCTCCGGGTTTATCCAGAGCATGAAAGCATTGGCGTTTTCATACATCGCCCATTTGCTTTCGTCATGCCAGAACGGGTAGGGGAACTGCCCCGGCGCCAACCGGTTGCGAAAAGCCGCTTCCAGCTCGATCCGGAACATCTTCTCCTCCGGCACCCACTCCACTTTGTGGCGCCCATTGAACATGAAGAGTGGCGCGTACATGCTGGTCCAGATGTCCGGCGCGAACTGGGTCAGGTTGGTCTGGCGCAATGTGGCGTTGGCCGTCTTGCTCTGCCGGCCCCACAGCACAATGCCGGGCAGATGAGAGCGCAGGGCGCTTGATCCGAACAGCCCTTTGCGGCAAGTGTTGTAGGCCCCGGTATCCCCCGCAGATGCGAGAGGGCAATGCGAGGCCAGGTCCGCGGCGATATCTCGCGCCGTTTGCTGAATCGCAGGCGGCACGCCAATTGGATCTGGCGATTGCAGGTTGGGCAGGGAGACCGCCGCGGCGGCAATCCCAAACCCGCAGAGGAGGGCCGCCACTGCGACTCGGATGCTGTGAGATTTGTAATGCGTGTCGAACATTTCCCTCACTCCTTCGTGTAATCCAACAAGTCAAGATAGTCCTTGCGCTCGGCCGCAGCCCATGCCTTGACGCCGATGGCGGCAATGACCGTGGGCGCCTGGCTGTTCATGCTGAGCAGCGCTTCGCGTAGTTGCTGCACCACCTCCGCCGACAGACTGGGTCCTGCCAACACAGACCAGTTGACCACTGGCTGGGTCTCGGCCAGCATGCGGCCGCCTTCTTCTACCCATTTGCGGGCCGTGGTCGGGTTGACCACACCCACTTGGGCCAAGCCGGCCTTCACCTGCTGGGACACGGCTTCCTGGTAACGGATATGCACGATGCTCGCATTGACGTTTTGCCGCCGTAGCTCAGCTTTGGCCACGGCACTGGTCGCTGCGTATTCGTCGGGCATGATGATTTTTGCGCCTTTCGCATCCGAAAGGTTCTTCATCGGTGAAGCCTTGTCGACGATGAACGCGGCCTTGTAGGGGTCAGCACGTCGCACTACGGGCTGATAACCGTCATCCCGCACCAGCTTGGCCAGCTGATTGACCGACTTGCCAAATATCAGCTCTGGTTTGGACTGGCCTTGTGCCAGCGTCATGAAGCGCTTGATGTCTACAACGGGTTCCAGTCCGATGGACTTTCCCTTGAGGTGCGCTTCCAGGAAATCTGCCGTAGGACGGTAGCGGCTCGTCAGGATGAAGATGTTGGTGTCACCCGTCACGGCCTCGTTGATGACCATGCGCCATTGACTGCTTGCGGCTTTCTTGCTGGCGCCGGGGCTTTGGGCCCATGCCGGCACAACCGGCAGCAGGGCGCCAACACCGAGTGAAAGTAAGGTTCTACGGTCAAATGGGGTGAGTAGGCCGTGAGGGCGCGGATCGTGGTCAGGACGTTTCATGCTGGCTGGTTTCCTCGTCATGCGCCGGGGAGGCATGCGTAAGGAGAGTCTAGGAGCGCGCCAGTACGGGCACAAATTGCTGCGATGCACCTTCCCCTGTCAGATCTGACAGGGTCAGCAGCTAGACACTCCAAGTGACGATACAACTGCTAACGTCAAAAGCAATTCGATACCTTTTTTGGAGGAGGTGAGTGATCGCGTTTTCGCGAAGCCCGGACGTATCTGCGCTAAAACGGCTGCAGGACGATATCCTGATCAACTGTCAGAAATTCAGGTAACAAACGTAAAGCGAAGCCAACCAGTTGGCTTGCAGCAACGGCCTCAGGCGTTCAGCGCTTCCAGCAACTCGGTTTCAATGGCGATTTGCGCCTTGTTTTGCTGCAATTCGGGGCCATCGATCAGGAAGGTATCTTCCACACGCTCGCCCAGTGTGGTGACCTTGGCAAGCTGCAGGTTGATGCGGTGGCGGGCCAGGACTCGCGCAATCAGGTACAGCAGGCCGGCGCGGTCGCTGGCCGATACGCTGAGCAGCCAGCGCTGGGCTTTTTCGTCCGGCTGCAGATCCACCCGTGGTGCAATCGGAAAGCTTTTGACGCGGCGTGATACGCGGCCCTTGCCGGGAGGAGGCAGCGGGCCCGGCTCTTCAATGGTTCGGTCCAGGTCAGCCTCGACCATGGCGGCCAGCTCTCGGTAGTGGTCGACCAGCTCGGGACTGACCACCTGGAAGGTGTCGAGCGCATAACCGTTTTTGGCGGTGTGAATCTTGGCATCCAGAATGCTGAAACCTGCCTGGTCAAAATAACCGCAAATGCGGGCGAACAGGTCCGGTGCGTCAGGCGTGTACACCAGCACCTGCATGCCTTCGCCGGCCGACGAGCGGCGCGCACGCACGATGACCTTGGCCTTGCCCACGTAGCGCGACAGCTGCCGGGCGTGCCAGGCAATGTCGGCTGCCTCATGGCGCATGAAGTAACTCACGTCCAGCGTATCCCACAGCGCCTTGTGGGCCTCGAATGGCTCGGCATGCAGCGCCAGCGTGGTCAGGGCCTCGCGCTTGCGGGCCTCCACCTCGGCATCGGCGTCAGGTGCGCGCCCACCCAGCACGCGCAGCGTGTAGCGGTAGAGGTCTTCCAGCAGCTTGCCTTTCCAGGCATTCCAGACCTTGGGGCTGGTGCCCCGGATATCGGCCACCGTCAGCAGGTACAGGGCGGTCAGGTAGCGCTCATTGCCTACCCGCTTGGCAAAGGCGGCAATCACGTCGGGGTTGCTGAGGTCTTCCTTTTGGGCGATCCTGCTCATGCTCAGGTGCTCACCCACCAGAAACTCGATCAGGCGGGCATCCACAGCGGCGATGCCGTGCTGGCGGCAGAAAACGCGCACGTCCTTGCAGCCCAGTTCTGAATGATCGCCGCCACGCCCTTTGGCAATGTCATGAAACAGTGCGGCGACGAACAGTATCCAGGGCTTGTCCCATCCTGCCGCAAGCTGTGAGCACATGGGGTATTCGTGCGAGTGCTCGGCCATGAAGAAGCGCCGCACATTGCGCAGCACCATGAGGATGTGCTGGTCCACGGTGTACACGTGGAACAGGTCGTGCTGCATCTGCCCGACGATTTTGCGGAATATCCATAAATAACGGCCCAGCACGGAGGTCTGGTTCATCAACCGTATGGCGTGCGTGATGCCTTCGGGCTGCTGCAGTATGCGCCGGAAGGTGTCCCGATTGACGGGGTCGCGGCGAAACTTCGCGGTCATCACGCCACGGGCGTTGTACAGCGCCCGCAGAGTGCGTGCCGACAGCCCCTTGATGCCGACGGTCGTCTCATACAGCAGGAAGGTTTCAAGAATCGCATGCGGCTGGCGCACATACAGGTCATCGCTGGTCACCTCCAGCATGCCGGCCTTGTCGCAGAACCGCTCGTTGATGGGCTGCAAGGGATAGGTGTTGGGGTTCAGGCGCTCTTCAATGTTGAGCAGCAGGATCTGGTTGAGCTGGGTCACCGCCTTGGCGGCCCAGTAGTAACGGCGCATCAACGCTTCGCTGGCGCGGCGTGGCAGCCTGCTGCCATCGTCGGCGTGGCTTGAGTAGCCGAAAGACTCCGCAACAGCCGTTTGCAGATCGAACACCAGGCGGTCTTCGCGCCGTCCCGAAATAAGGTGCAGGCGGGCGCGTATCAGGCTCAGCAGCGCTTCATTGGCCTTGATTTGCCGCACCTCGAAGGCCGTGGCGAGGCCGCTACGGGCCAGATCATCCCACGATTTTCCGAGACCCGCCGCCCGCGCAACCCACAGCACCACCTGCAGATCCCGCAAGCCTCCCGGCGACTCCTTGCAATTGGGCTCCAGGGCGTAGGGGGTGTTTTCAAACTTGTTATGGCGCTGACGCAATTCCAGTGTTTTGGCCACATAAAAGGCCTTGGGGTCGAGCACCTCGTTGAGCTGTTTTTGCAGCCTCAGAAAGTTCTTTTTTGAGCCGGCAACCCGTCGTGCTTCCAGCAGGGAGGTCTGCACGGTGACATCCTTGGCGGCCTCTTCCACGCAGTCGGCCACGGTACGCACGCTGGAGCCGATTTCAAGCCCGCTGTCCCAGCAGCTGCTGATGAAGTTTTCCACTTTGGCTTTGAGGGCCGCATCTTCCTGGGCATTGGCGTCGTCCGGCAGCAAAAGCAGGACGTCCACATCGGAGTGGGGAAACAGCTCGCCCCGGCCAAAACCACCGGCCGCCACCAGGCAGGCCGTGGCCGGGAAGCCGGCACGCTGCCAGAGCAGCTGCAGCGTGGCGTCTGTGTGTTTAGCCAGTTTTTGCAGCAGGCTGTGAATGCCGCGGGATGAGGCGCCGCTGCCGGCCAGCGACGCGAGGAGGGCTGTCTTGCCCGCGCGGTATTGCTCCCGCACCTGAAGCAGTTCACTCATGGGTAGGGAACGGGGTCATCAAGGTGCGCAGGACAGGCTGACACGAGCCGGCTCAGGCGCTGACCAGGATTTGTGCCGGATTGTTTTGAGCCAGAAAATCTGCGACAAACGCAGGAATGGGCGGGCTGCCTGCCGAGAGAGTCAATACCTCGTAACCGGTTTCGGTAACGAGGATGGTGTGCTCCCATTGGGCTGACAGTGAATGGTCGCGCGTCACGATGCTCCAGCCGTCTTTTTCCGGGCCGTCCTTGATGTCGCGTTTGCCGGCGTTGATCATGGGCTCGATGGTGAACGTCATGCCCGGCTTGAGCTCCTCCAGTGTGCCGGGGCGGCCATAGTGCAGCACCTGCGGCTCTTCATGGAATTTCTGGCCGACGCCATGCCCGCAGAATTCGCGCACGACGGAAAACCCCTGTTTTTCTGCATAGGCCTGGATGGCAAACCCGATGTCCCCCAGGCGCACGCCTGGTTTGACGCGCATGATGCCCTGCCACATGGCCTCGTAGGTGACCTTGCACAGCCGCTTGGCCGCGATCGACGCCTCGCCGATCAGGTACATGCGGCTGTTGTCTCCGTGCCAGCCGTCCTTGGTAATAACGGTCACATCGATGTTGACGATGTCGCCTTTTTTCAGCGGTTTATCGTTGGGGATGCCGTGGCAAACCTGGTGGTTGACGGAGGTGCACAGCGATTTGGGGTAGGGCACGTAGCCGGGGGGGCCGTAGCCCAGGGTCGCGGGAATGGTGCCCTGGACCTGGGTCATGTAGTCATGGGCCAGCCGGTCGATCTCATTGGTCGTCACGCCGGGTTTGACGAAAGGCGTGAGGTAGTCCAGCACCTCGGACGCCAGCCTGCCGGCCAAGCGCATGCCCTCAATACCCGCAGCATCTTTGTACGTAATACTCATGTTTCTGATTATCCCACCGGTCCGTGCCATGGGTATGTATGGGTATTCTTGCGGAATTGAACGGGAAATGTGGCGAGACAAAGTGAACGGTAAAGGAGGGGGCTATTGGGTCAGACTGCGGGTCTGGCGGTGTCCGTCCATGAAAGTAGCCCGTTCATTCAGCACAAACCGAGTCGCTGATAAAATTACGGGTTAACGCGTAACCGGCAAACCCTAGCGATTGCAGGTGGTGTTAAACCCCCACAAAAACAGCCTATGAGCTGCCCACCTCCCACTACAAGGCCACCACTACCGTGACCCTGCACCTGACGACTTTTGAGGGCGAACCCCACGGGATCAACGCCCTGAGCGACTTCCGCGTCCAGCAACTTCTTCCCCGCCTGCAAGCCATTCACGACAAGATCGCCGGCATCAGTGCCCGGTTTGTGCACCTGGTGGCCACCGAGGCGCCGCCTTCGGACGCACTCAGGACCCGGCTGGCGGCCTTGTTGACCTACGGCGAGCCTACAGCCTCAGTCAAGGCGGTTGACACCGCGCTGTTCATCGTGTCGCCGCGTTTCGGCACGGTGTCCCCCTGGGCCTCGAAAGCCACGGACATCGCCCACAACTGCGGGCTGGCCGTCAAGCGCATCGAGCGCCTGACCGAATACCGCCTGCACCTGAAATCGGGCCTCTTGGGTAAGGCCAGCCTCACCGATGCCCAGCGCGAGCAGGTTGCGGCACTGCTGCACGACCGCATGACCGAAAGCGTGATGTTCGACCGGGCGCAGGCGGCAGGCCTCTTCACGGAACTGCAGGGCGAGGCGCTTCAGACCATTGACGTGCTGCAGGGTGGCAAGGCCGCGCTGGAGCGCGCCAATACGGAATTCGGCCTGGCACTCGCCGCCGACGAAATCGACTATCTGGTGAATGCCTTTACCCAGCTCAAACGCAACCCGACCGACGTCGAGCTGATGATGTTTGCGCAGGCCAACAGCGAACACTGCCGGCACAAAATTTTCAACGCCGACTTCACGATAGACGGCGTGCCGCAAGAGAAAAGCCTGTTTGCGATGATCCGCAACACCGAAAAGCTCCATCCCCAGCACACGGTGGTGGCCTATTCGGACAATGCCTCGGTCATGGAAGGGTCCAGGGTCCAGCGGTTTTATGCAAAATCGGCCTCGAGCCCAGAAAACACCAAGGATGAAAGCTATCAAAGTTATAGCGCCACCGACGATGTGCTGATGCACGTGCTGATGAAGGTCGAGACGCACAACCACCCGACGGCGATCTCGCCATTCCCTGGCGCCTCGACCGGTGCTGGCGGCGAGATCCGCGACGAAGGCGCCACCGGCCGCGGCTCCAGACCCAAGGCCGGCCTCACGGGCTTCACGGTCTCCCGTCTGTTTGACGGCGATTACGGCAAGCCGGAGCACATCGCCAGCCCGCTGCAGATCATGACCGAAGGCCCGCTGGGCGGTGCGGCCTTCAACAACGAGTTTGGCCGGCCCAACCTGGCCGGCTATTTCCGCGAATACGAGCAAACCCTGGGCGGCCAGCGCTGGGGTTACCACAAGCCCATCATGATCGCCGGTGGCGTCGGCACGATTGACGCGGGCCTGACCCAAAAGATCCAGTTTCCTGCCGGCACGCTGTTGATCCAGCTGGGCGGCCCTGGCATGCGTATCGGCATGGGCGGCAGCGCGGCCAGCTCCATGGCCTCCGGTGCCAATGCGGCGCAGCTCGATTTTGATTCGGTGCAGCGTGGCAATCCCGAAATCGAACGCCGTGCCCAGGAGGTCATCAACCAGTGCGCCCAGCTTGGCGCGGCCAACCCCATCCTGGCCATCCATGACGTCGGTGCCGGGGGCCTGTCCAATGCGTTCCCCGAACTGGTGAATGATGCTGGCCGGGGCGCCCGTTTTGACTTGCGTGCCGTGCCGCTGGAAGAAAGCGGACTGTCGCCCAAGGAAATCTGGAGCAATGAAAGCCAGGAACGCTATGTCATGGCGATCGCGCCCGAGTCGCTGGCGCAGTTTCAGGCCTTCTGCGAGCGCGAGCGTTGCCCCTTTGCCGTGATCGGTGTTGCCACCGACGAACCGGTATTGGTGGTGGCGGACAACGAAGCGGCCGCGCGCCGCGCCGCGCCGCCCCAAGCAAGCGCAGCCCCCTCGGGGGGCAGTGAGGACACGACAGTGCCGAACGTGGGGGCTTCATATCCTCCAGTCGACATGCCGATGAACGTGTTGCTGGGCAAGCCACCCAAAATGCATCGCGACGTGAAAAGCCTGACACGCAGCGTCAAGCCGATTGACCTGACCGGTGTGGACCTCCAGCAAAGCGTCATTGCCGTGTTGAGCCACCCCACGGTCGCTTCCAAGCGCTTTTTGATCACGATTGGCGATCGCACCGTGGGCGGCCTGACGCACCGCGACCAGATGGTGGGCCCCTGGCAGGTGCCGGTGGCCGACTGTGCGGTCACGCTGGCCGATTACCGGGGTTTTGCCGGTGAAGCCATGAGCATGGGTGAGCGCACCCCGCTAGCCGCTGTCAATGCTGCGGCTTCGGGCCGCATGGCTGTCGCCGAGGCCATTACCAACCTGCTGGCCGCGCCGATCGAGTTGCCGCGCGTCAAGCTCTCTGCCAACTGGATGGCTGCCTGCGGCGAGCCGGGGCAGGATGCGGCGCTGTACGAGACCGTCAAGGCGGTGGGCATGGAGCTTTGCCCGGCCCTCGGCGTGTCGATTCCCGTCGGCAAGGATTCGCTGTCCATGCGCACGGTCTGGAGCGGGGACCAGGCAGGCGGTGAGCGTAAAAAAGTGACCTCACCGGTGTCACTGATCGTCAGCGCTTTCGCAACGCTGGCCGACGTGCGCGGCATGCTCACGCCCGAGCTGAACACGGCAGAGGCAGATACCTCGCTGATCCTCATCGACCTGGGCAAGGGCCAAAATCGCATGGGTGGCTCCATCCTGGCGCAAACCCTGAATCTTGAGGACGGCGCGGTGCCGGACCTGGACGACCCGAAGGATCTGGTCAACCTCGTCAATGCGATCAACGCGTTGCGCAAACAAGGCCGGATTCTGGCCTACCACGACCGTAGCGATGGCGGCTTGCTGGCCTGCTGCTGCGAAATGGCGTTTGCCGGCCACGTGGGCGTGTCGCTGAACGTGGACATGCTGCTGGTCGAGGGTGACGGCATTTCCGACAGCCGCATGGACATGGGCGACAGCAAGAACTGGGCAAGCCAGGTCGGAGTGCGCCGTGAAGAGCTGACGCTCAAGGCCCTGTTCAATGAAGAGCTGGGTGTGGTGATCCAGGTGTCCACCGACGTTCGCAACGAGGTGATGCAGACCCTGCGCGAGCACGGCCTGTCCAGGTTCAGCCATTTCATCGGTAAAACCCGCCCGCAACATGCTTCGCTGGAAGTCGGCAAGGGTGAAGTGCAGGTCTGGCGCGACACCAAGGCGGTGTTTGGCGCCAAACTCCAGGACCTGCAGCAAGTGTGGGACAGCACGAGCTGGAAGATTTGCCAGCAGCGCGACAATCCGGCCTGTGCCGATGCCGAACACGCTGCAGTTGGTGATCCAGCCGACCCGGGCATGCATGTGCAGCTGACGTTTACGCCTGAATCCCGCGCGCCCGGGCTGATGCTCACGCGTCCCCGCGTCGCAGTGCTGCGCGAGCAGGGGGTCAACTCCCATGTGGAAATGGCCTATGCCTTCACCGAAGCGGGCTTCGAGGCGTTTGACGTGCACATGACGGACCTGCAAAGCGGCCGCGCCCGGCTGGCGGACTTCCAGGGCGTGGTCGCCTGTGGCGGTTTCAGCTACGGCGACACACTCGGTGCCGGCATAGGCTGGGCCCGGTCCATTACCTTCAACCCGGTACTGGCCGAGCAGTTCAAGGGCTTTTTTGCACGGCCGGATACCTTTGGCCTGGGCGTGTGCAATGGTTGCCAGATGTTTGCGGAACTGGCCGACATCATCCCCGGCGCGCAGGCCTGGCCCCGCTTTACCACCAACCGGAGCGAGCGCTTTGAGGCGCGCCTGTCCATGGTGGAGGTGCTGGATTCGCCAAGCCTGTTCTTCAAGGGCATGGCCGGCAGCCGCCTGCCGATTGCCGTCGCGCATGGCGAAGGCTATGCCAATTTCGCTTACCGCGGGGACGCCGGCAAGGCGATTGCAGCCATGCGCTTCACGGACAACCACGGCCGGGCGACCGAAACCTATCCGGCAAACCCCAACGGCAGTGCCGGTGGCCTGACCGCCGTGACGACGGCCGACGGGCGGTTCACGGCCATGATGCCGCACCCCGAGCGGGTGTTCCGCAACGTCCAGATGAGCTGGACCACGGGCGACAAGGGCGAGTTCAGCCCCTGGATGCAGCTGTGGCATAACGCGCGCCGCTGGGTCGGGTAATGGTGTGGTGAAACAAAAAACGCGGCCTTGAGCCGCGTTTTTTTTGAGATGGCGCGCAACGCGCCGGAGCGTCAGCTGACGCTTATTCGATCTTCGCTTTTTTACGCAGGTCTTCCTGGAAGGTGGCCAGCTTCTGCTGCTGCATCTGCTGGGCGATTTGCGGTTTGACTTCTTCAAACGAAGGCAACTGGGCGCTGCGGATGTCGTCAACGCGGATCACGTGGTAGCCGAACTGCGACTTCACCGGCGCATCGGTCAGCTGTCCTTTGTTGAGCTTGAGCAGCGCCTCGCTGAACTCAGGCACATACCCCGACGGATTGGCCCAGTCGAGGTCACCACCCTTGGCTCCTGAGCCTGGATCCTTGGACTGTTTCTTCGCAATGTCTTCAAACTTGCCGCCTTTTTTCAGGCTGGCAATGATGGCCTTGGCTTCGGCTTCCTTTTCGACCAGGATATGGCGGGCCTTGTATTCCTTGCCGCCGTTGGCTGCGGCGAACTTGTCGTACTCGGCCTTCAGATCAGCTTCGGTCACCGGGTTTTTCTTTTGATAGTCCGCGAACAGTTCACGGATCAGGATGGTCTGGCGCGCCAGTTCCATTTGCACCTTGAAATCTTCGCTGGCGGACAGTCCCTGCTTTTCAGCCTCCTGCATGAACACCTCACGCGCAATGACTTCCTCGCGCAGCTGGTTTTCCATGTCGGGGGTCACCGGACGGCCGGAGCGGGCAATTTGCTGGGCCAGCGAATCAAGACGCGCCTTGGGGACTGCCTTGCCGTTGACGATGGCGACGTTCTGCGCGAAAGCGCCTTGCGCGCCCATGGCCAGCAGCCCTGCAACGACGGTAGCCAGTAAAAATTGCTTTTTCATGATGTATTGGTAATCCTTGATGACGCTTGGTGAATGGTTTGGATCTTGGGCGGAGTTGATTGCCGGCGGTTACGGGTTTTACAGCACATCCACCGGGGGGTCAGTTTTCAGTTTCAATCAACAATCTCAATGGCCAGAGCATGAAGGCCCTGATCGATGAAATTTTGCATTGCATCATACACAAGCCGGTGGCGCGCCACGCGGCTCTTGCCTGCAAACGCGGGGCTGGCAATGCGGACGCGAAAGTGTGTGCCAAAGCCCTGTTCATTGGCCCCCGCATGGCCCGCATGGGCGGCGCTTTCGTCCAGCACTTCAAGGTGCGTGGGATGAAGCTGTTCCCTGAGCTGCAGTTCGACGTCTTGCACGCGGACGGGCAGTGGCCGGCTGGCGGGTATAGCTACGCTCATGGCGTGGTGCCCGGTTTGATGTGCTTGTTGAGGTAAATCGCCTGGGCAAGCACAAACACCATCATCAGCCCCAAACCGCCGAACAGCTTGAAGTTGACCCAGGTGCTGGTGGAGAAATTAAAGGCCACCCAGAGATTGAGAAACCCCATCACGGTGAAAAAGCCGACCCAGCTGAAATTGACAATGCGCCAGACGGAGTCAGGCAAAGCCATTTGCGAGCCCATCAATGACTTGATGCCGTTTTTCCGGAATACCAGCTGGCCCACCAGCAATGCACCGCCCATGACCCAGTACAGCACGGTCGGCTTCCATTTGATGAAGTTCTCGCTGTGAAAATAAATAGTGGCGCCGCCCAGCATAGTGACCAGGCCCAGGCTGACCCACAACATGGCGTCAACCTTGCGACCACGGCCTTTCAGCCAGAGAATTTGTGCGAAGGTGGCGACAATCACGACGACCGTGGCCAGAAGCACGGGCGCTTCGGCAGGCCCGACCACACCGCCCGACACCATGAAGCCCAGCCATTGGGTGGCCATGGTGGCGGCCCAGTCCCTGTTGCCTTCCGCGAACTTGAACATGCCAAAGAAAAGGGCAATCGGCAAAAAATCGAAGAGAATTTTCATAGGGTGATTATCGCGGGTGATAGGTATTCATAGTGGCCACGCTGGGCGAGTCAACAATTTTCCGCCGGGCCGCCCCAAGGAAAATTAGCCCCCTTGGGGGACAGAGGGTTACACGCAGTGAGCGACCTTGGGGGCCCATCACTTTGGCTTGAAATCCAGCGAAGCAGAGTTCATGCAGTAGCGCAGGCCGGTCGGGGTGGGGCCGTCGGGAAACACATGGCCCAGATGCGCGCCGCAGTTGGCACACACGGTTTCGGTGCGCGTCATGCCGTGCGCGCGGTCCACATGCTCTTCAATGGCGCCCTTCTTTAATTCCTGGGAGAAACTGGGCCATCCGCAGCCTGCGTCGAACTTGCTGGACGAGTCAAAAAGCTCGGCGTCACAGCAAATGCAGCGGTAGGTTCCCTGCGCATAGTTATCCTCGTACTTCCCGGTAAAAGGGCGCTCGGTGGCGGCGTGGCGAGTGACCTCGAAGGCAACCGGCTCGGCGCCTTTTTCCGCCAGCAAGGCCTTCCATTCGGCGTCTGTTTTCTGGATTTTGGTGCTCATGGGTATCCTGCGTTGAGGGTGTTACGAACTGCAACTTATTTCAATGGACGAAGCCCAGTCCGGCGGAAAATCGGCAAAACTCTCATGGCCCGGCTGTTCATCAAATGGGGCCTGGAGCAAGCCGAGCAAGGTGTTGACACCGGAAAAGTCTTTTAGTTTCGCCGCGCGTATGGCTTCCTCGCCCAAATGGTTGCGCAGCACGAACTTGGGGTTGCTTTTCAGCATCAAATTGGCCCGCGCCCCTTGGTCCACGCCGGCTACCCGCGCTGAATACTGCAGGGCCCAGGCGTTGAAGGATTCGCGGTCAAAAAACAGGTCCCGCACCGGCTCATGACCGCTCTGCGGAGTAAAGCCGCATAAACGGCGCCAGAAAATCGTGTAGTCCACCTTGTTGGCGGCCAGCAGTTTGAAGGTGCTTTCTATCAATTCCCTGTCGTCAGCTTGCGCCTCGTCCAAGCCCAGCTTGTTGCGCATTCGGGCTTCCAGGGCTTGGGGAAACACGGTTTTGTAGGATTCGAGTGCGGCCAGCGCCTGTTCCTGTTCTTCGATCAGCGGCAACAAGGCCTGGCCGAGGCAAAACAGGTTCCAGTAAGCGATGTTGGGCTGCTTGTTGTAGGCGTAGCGGCCCTGGGGGTCGGAGTGGTTGCAGATGTGGCCGGGGTCAAACGCATCGAGAAACTGGAAGGGGCCGTAATCGATGGTCAGGCCCAGAATGCTCATGTTGTCGGTGTTCATGACGCCATGGCAAAAGCCCACCGACTGCCATGCGGCCATCAGGTGTGCGGTGCGTTCGCTCACGGCTTCAAGCAGCGCGGCATAAGGCTGCGTTGCTTCACGGCAAGCCGGGTAAAACCGGTCAATGACGTGGTCGGCCAGCACCTTGAGCCGGGCATGCTGGTTGCTGTAGCTGAAATGCTCGAAGTGGCCAAAACGGATGAAACTGGGCGAGGTCCGCGTCACGACGGCGGCTGTTTCGATTTCTTCGCGGCGCACCGGCGCATCGGAGCCGGTCACGCAGAGTGCCCGGGTGGTGGGTATGCCGAGGCCATGCATGGCTTCAGAGGCCAAAAATTCGCGAATGGAACTGCGCAGCACCGCCCGGCCATCGCCCATGCGGGAGTAAGGTGTGCGGCCTGCACCCTTGAGCTGGATTTCCTGCGTGCCCGCTGGCGTTTGAAGATCGCCCAGCAAAATGGCCCGGCCGTCTCCCAGTTGCCCGGCCCAAACACCAAACTGGTGGCCGCTGTACACGCTGGCCAGGGGCCGGGATCCTGCCATGCCGCGGTTGCCGGTCAGCACCTCAAGCGCCTCCGCAGATTCCAGCCAGTGGTCTTCCAGGCCCAACTCACGGGCCAGCGACTGGCTGCGACTCACCCAGTAAGGCGAAGGCAGAGGCGAGGGCTGGAGTTCGGTGTAAAAACCAGGGCCCAGCCCGGCAAAACTATTGAGCCATTTCAGGCCCAACCCGGCGGGGCTCTGTGGGTCGAAAGGGGTTTCGGCAGGGGCTTCGATGGCATCGGTCATGACCCTATTGTCTTATCACGCCAGCAGCCCTGCAAAGCGGGGGTTAAACCGTCCTGTCGGCTGGCCGAACGGCGCAGGACGCCAGCGCCTGCTCATCCAGTATGGCCACGCGACCGAACTCGAGCGACACCAGCCCTTGTGCCTCCAGGGTCTGCAGCGCGCGGTTCACGGTTTGCCGTGACAGTCCGGCGAGGTGTCCCAGCTCTTCCTGCGAGAGCAGGAGCTTGCGCCGTCCCTGCCAGAACACACGGCTCAGATAGAGGGCCACGCGCTGCTCGGGGGCGCGCAGGCGGCCTGCCTCGATGATGGTCATGGCCTGCCCGAGGCGCCGGTTCAGGTGGGCCACCAGAAAGTGGTTGAACGGCAGGCTGCCTGCAAGCAGTTCGTTGAATTGGGTGCGCGGCAGGCACAGCAGCGTGGTGTCGCGCAAGGCAATCACGTCGTAGCGGCGCGGCTCCGTTTTCAGCGTCGAACCCTCGCCGAACCACTCGCCGTCAGGCACGCCCAGGAAGGCCGACACCCGTCCTTCAGATGACATGCTTTGCAGCTTCACCAGCCCCGACAGCACGGCATACCAGCCCTTGACGGTCTCGCCCGCCGCCAGCAGGACATCACCTTTGCGCCCGGCTATCGTGAATGTCCGCTCAAGCAGCCGGGTCTGTGCGTCGGCTGGCAGGTCGGCAAACCAGGGCTGGCCGCTGAGGAAGTGGTGGTGGGCGAGGGCAGCTTCAAAGGGCATGGCTTTGATTGTCCACCACCCTTGAGGTGCGGAGCCCGCCGGTGGCGAAGCCTGAATGGCGAGTAGCCGGTGCGTTCGCCAAGCCGGGTATGTACCTAGAAACTGTCGGGAGCACGACAACAGTTGCATCTTCGGTCTCGCAGGCCGACAGTAGGGCATTGCATAGGAAGGTGAGGGCCTGGTGTCCTTGACTGACGCGGATGCGGATGCGGATTTTCCCGGGGCGGCTCTGGTGGCCTGCGCGCTACCATGCAATCACGAGACATGTAGATTTAGAAAACTACCCGGCGGGGCAAGAAAGGAAACAGACGATGTTAGGTTTGATGCAAAGCCAGCCATTGCTGATCTCATCACTGATCGAGTTTGCGGAGCGCCACCATGGCGACGTTGAAATTGTGTCACGGCGGGTGGAAGGTGACATCCATCGCTACACCTGGCGTGAGGTGGCGGCCCGCGCCCGCCAGGTGGCCGGTGCGCTGGACAATATGAAGCTGCTGTTCAGCGATCGTGTTGCCACGCTGGCCTGGAACGGCTACCGGCATCTGGAGCTGTATTTCGGCGTCAGTGGTTCAGGCCGAGTGCTGCACACGCTCAATCCACGTTTGCACCCCGAGCAGATTGCCTGGATTGCAAACCACGCTGAAGATCAGGTGCTGTGCTTTGACATGAGTTTTTTGCCTATCGTCAAGGCCATCCACGGCAACTGCCCCACCATCAAGCAATATGTCGCCTTGTGCGACGCCGACAAGCTACCGGCCGACAGCGGTATTCCGAACCTGGTGAGTTATGAGGCCTGGATAGCCGCGCAGTCCATCGATTACCAGTGGCCGAGCTTCGATGAAAACTCGGCTTCGAGCATGTGCTACACCAGCGGCACCACGGGCAACCCCAAGGCCGCCCTCTACAGCCACCGCTCGACCATCTTGCATGCCTATGCGGCGGCACTGCCCGATGTGATGTGCATGAGCGCGCGCGATTCGATTCTGCCCGTGGTGCCGATGTTCCACGTCAATGCCTGGGGCATTCCGTACTCGGCCGCGCTGACCGGCGCCAAGCTGGTGTTTCCCGGCCCGGGCCTGGATGGCAAATCCGTCTATGAATTGATCGAAGCGGAAAAAGTAACCTATGCCGCCGGTGTACCCACCGTGTGGCAGATGATGCTGGGCCATATGAAGCCGGCCGGCCTGAAATTTTCAACGCTCAAGCGCACCGTCATTGGGGGCTCGGCTTGCCCGCCCGCGATGATTCATGCCTTCCAGGAAGACTACGGTGTCGAGGTGCTGCACGCCTGGGGCATGACGGAAATGTCCCCGCTGGGAACCTTGTGCACGCTGAAGAACAAACATCTGTCAATGCCCAAAGAAGAGCAGATGAAGATACGCCTGAAGCAGGGCCGGGCCATTTACGGTGTGGACATGAAGATCGTCGGCGAGGATAGCAAGGAGATCGCCTGGGACGGAAGGGCCTACGGTGACCTGTATGTGAAAGGCCCATGGATCGTCGGTGAATATTTCAAGGGCGAGGGCGGAAACCCTCTGGTTGACGGCTGGTTTCCCACCGGTGATGTGGCCACGATTGACCCTGACGGCTACATGCAAATTACTGACCGTAGCAAGGACGTGATCAAGTCGGGTGGCGAATGGATCAGCTCGATTGACGTGGAAAACATTGCGGTGGCGCATCCGGCCGTGGCCATGGCCGCCTGTATCGGCGTTCCCCATCCCAAATGGGATGAGCGGCCCATCATCGCGGTGGTCAAAAAACCGGGCATGGACGTCACGCGGGAAGAGCTGCTCAGGTTCTATGACGGCAAGACGGCTAAATGGCAGATTCCCGACGACGTGGTGTTTGTCGATGCCATTCCGCTGGGCGCGACCGGAAAGATGCTCAAGACCAAACTTCGCGAGCTGCTGAAGGACTACAAGCTGCCAACACTTTGACCTTAGTCGCACGCGTGACATTGGCTAGGGCATTCCCTGACGCAGTGCAGCATTGTTTGCCCTAACCTTTGCCCGTTCGCTGCTGATTTGCAGTTGATTTGCAGTTGATTTGATTCGTAATTCAATAAATTTTCAGGAGACAAGGGATGACAACCCAGCGCCATTTTTTTCGTCGGCATTTTGGTTTTGCCGTGGCCGCATCGGCCATGCTGTACAGCGGCCTGGCACTGGCTCAAGCACCTGCCAAGCCTGCCGTCAGTCCTGCCAAGGCGGCTGCACCTGCGCCGGCAACCACAACTGCTGTGAATCTCAACCAGACGGTCAAGGTGGCCTGGATTGATCCACTGTCCGGCCTGATGGCTGCGGTGGGTACCAACCAGCTCAAGAGCTTTCAGTTCCTGGCTGAGCATTTCAACAAAAAGAACAAGGCCGGCGTCAAGTTCGAGATCATCAGCATCGACAACAAGCTCAGCCCGCAGGAAACGACCAATGCGCTGAAGTCCGCGATTGACCAGGGCGCGCGCTACGTGGTGCAAGGCAATGGCTCCGGCCCGGCACTGGCCATCATCGATGCGCTGTCCAAGTACAACGAGCGCAATCCGGGCAAGGAAGTGGTCTACCTGAACTATGCCGCGGTGGACCCGGACCTGACCAACAGCAAATGCGATTACTGGCACTTCCGCCTGGATGCCGACACCTCCATGAAAATGGAA
The DNA here is from genome assembly GCF_056400945.1 of Polaromonas sp. P4_H1. NCBI lineage: Bacteria > Pseudomonadati > Pseudomonadota > Betaproteobacteria > Burkholderiales > Comamonadaceae > Polaromonas > Polaromonas sp. P4_H1. The sequence continues at coordinate 167,879 of NZ_JBFUKG010000006.1, forward strand.
GCGCTCACAGCCTTCATGAAAGACCAGCCCGAGATCAAGAAGGTCTACCTGATCAACCAGAACTATGCACACGGTCAACAAGTTGCCCGGTTTGCCAAGCAAAACCTGTCGGCCAAACGCCCGGATATCCAGATCGTCGGTGAGGACCTGCACCCTCTGGCGCAGGTGCGCGATTTCGCACCGTACATCGCCAAAATCAAGCAGTCCGGCGCTGACTCGGTCATCACCGGCAACTGGGGCTCAGACCTGACGCTGTTGATCAAGGCCGCCAACGAAGCGGGTCTGAACAACGTCAAGTTCTACACCTACTATGGCGGGGTATCAGGTACACCTACGGCCATGGGGGCAGCATCGGCCGGCCGCGTCTACCAGGTGTCTTACAACCACTTGAACATGGGCGGTGAAACCCAGCAAATTCTGGTCGACTACAAGAAAAAATTCAATGACGACTGGTACACCGGTGCGGTCTACCACGCCTTTGCCATTCTGGTGGAAGCCATGGCCCAGACCAAATCCACGGAGCCCGCTGCCGTTGCCAAGGCCATGGAAGGCATGCGCTTCAAGAGCTTTAATGGCGACGTTGAAATGCGCAAGACAGACCACCAGCTGCAGCAGGGTCTGTTTATCTCGCGGTGGGAAAAGGCCGGCGGAAAATTCCCCTACGATGCCGAGAGCTCGGGCTACACCTTTGTACCGATCAAGTACTACGAACCCTACGTGGCCAGCACCCCGACCTCCTGCCAGATGAAGCGTCCTTCCTGATGCGTTGATGGACTGAGGTCCTGACATCCAAGGCCAAGGCCCGACCAAACCTCGGGCCTTTTTCTTTACTTTTTACCCGGGGCTGCTACCGATGAACCTGGAGTTCTTCACTATCTCGCTGCTCAATGGCCTCAGTTACGGGCTGCTGCTGTTCATGCTCAGCTCCGGGCTGACACTGATCTTCAGCATGATGGGTGTTCTTAATTTCGCCCATGCGTCGTTTTACATGGTGGGGGCGTACGTCGCCTACAGCACATCGCAGGTCATAGGTTTTTGGTGGTCCTTGCTGGTGGCACCCTTGCTCGTGTTTGCGATGGGCGCCGCCTTTGAGCGTTTCTGCCTGCGCAGGGTACACAAGTTCGGCCATGTCCCTGAGTTGCTGGTCACCTTTGGGCTGTCTTACCTGTTGCTGGAGCTGGTCCAGCTGGTCTGGGGCCGTTCGGCCGTCAACTATCTGCTGCCCGAGGGCCTGCAGGGGCCGCTGTTTACCGTGTTCGGCACCAACTTTCCCAAATCCCGCGCCTTCATCATGCTCATCTCCATGGTCATGCTGGCCAGCATCTGGCTGCTGCTGACGCGCACCCGCATCGGGCTGGTCATCCAGGCCGCGCTCACACATCCGGAAACCGTTGAAGCGCTGGGCCACAACGTGCCGCGGGTGTTCATGCTGGTATTCGGCGGGGGCGCAGCGCTGGCCGGCCTGGCAGGGGTCATTGGCGGCAATACCTTTGTCACCGAACCCGCGATGGCCGGTTCAGTGGGGGCCATCATTTTTGTGGTGGTGGTGGTGGGCGGCATGGGCTCGCTCAGCGGCGCATTTCTGGCGTCATTGCTGATCGGGTTGATCCAGACCTTTGCGGTTGCCATGGACCAGTCCCTGATCACCTTGCTCGCCAAATTCAGCTACGCCGTAACGCCGGACACCTTTGGCTATCCGCTGCTCAAGCTCAGCATTTCGCAGGTCGCACCGATTCTGCCCTTCCTGTTCCTGGTGCTGATCCTGATCTTCCGTCCCAAAGGCCTGCTCGGCACGCGAGAAGGATAAAAAAATGTTTACCCCCACGTTTGCGGCGTTGCCGCTGCACTGCCCTCCGAGGGGGCCGAGGCCTCCTTGGGGCGGCCCGGCGGAGTCCTGCCCATGACAAAAAATTTTTACGAATTCAAACCTTACAACGTCGGCCGCTGGCTGCTGTGGACGCTTTATGCGTTGCTGCTGGTGGTGGCGCCATTGCTGTTCAAAAGCAGCCTGGCGCTCACCATGCTGTCGCAGGCCGGCTACCTGGTCGTCATCTGCCTGAGCTACAACATCCTGCTGGGGCAGGGCGGCATGCTGAGTTTTGGCCATGCGGTGTATGCGGGCCTGGGCTCTTTCCTCGCCGTTCATGCCATGAACATGGCCGCCAAAGGCAGCTTCTACATTCCCCTGTCGCTGATTCCACTGGTGGGTGGTCTGTCAGGCCTGTTTTTTGCCGCGTTGCTGGGCTATGTCACCACCAAAAAAGCGGGTACGACCTTTGCCATGATCACGCTGGGCGTGGGCGAGCTGGTATTTGCCATGTCGCTGATGTTCCCCGAGTTTTTTGGCGGTGAGGGCGGTATTACCACCAACCGGGCGTACGGCAAGCCGTTTCTGGGCGTCAGCTTCGGGCCGCAGATCCAGGTCTATTACCTGATCGCGTTTTATTGTTTTATCTGCACAGCGGCCATGTTTGCCTTCACACGCACCCCGTTGGGCCGCATCCTGAACGCGGTGCGCGACAACCCCGAACGGGTGGAGTTCATTGGCTACAACACGCAGCGGGTGCGCTACTACGCTTTCATCATTGCGGGCTGTTTTGCAGGCATCGGGGGAGGGCTGGCGGCCATCAACTCTGAAATCGTCACGGCGGAGGTGGTCAGCGGCGTGCGTTCGGGCAGCTTGCTGCTGTTCACCTTCCTGGGTGGCGCCACCTTCTTTTTTGGTCCCATCATCGGCGCGGGCCTGCTGGTGCTCGCGCTCATCCTCCTTTCCGAACTCTCGATGGCCTGGCTGCTGTATGTCGGCCTCATCTTCCTGTTCATGGTGATGTATGCGCCTGGCGGCCTCGCCAGCCTCATCATGATGAATTTTCGTGTGGCCTCCTTTGGAAAGCTCAAGGAACTTTGGGTGGGGTACCTGGGCCTGGCCGTCACGGCGCTGGTGACGCTGGCCGGTGCGGCGGCCATGGTGGAGATGGTGTATCACCTGCAACTCAACGCGGCCCTCGGCGCCGAGCTGGGGTTCATGGGGATCCGGTTGAATGCCCTCAACATCAACAGCTGGCTGGGAGCAGGTTTTGTCCTGATGACCGGTTTGGGACTGTTTGAACTCACGCGCCGGCAATTTCTGCGGCAATGGGGCGACGTACAAAATGAGATTGAAAAAGAAATCAAGCGAAGGGAGCTGCTATGACCATGGCCTCTCCTGAAATTGCCACCGCTTCCGCCGCTGCTGCGGCAACCAACTGGTCCCTCGAGCTGAAAGACCTGCGCAAAAGCTTTGGCAAGACCGAAATCATTCGCGGCGCCAACCTGAAAGTCGCGGCGGGTGAGCGGGTGGCCATCATCGGGCCGAACGGCGCGGGCAAGTCCACGTTGTTCAACCTGATCAGTGGCCGCTTCGAGCCCACCAGTGGCCAGGTGCTGCTCAATAACCAGCGCATCGACGGCAAGAAGCCTTTCGAAATCAATCGCATGGGCCTGTCGCGCAGCTTCCAGATCACCAACATCTTTCCCAAGCTCAGCGTGTTTGAAAACCTGCGCTGTGGCGTGCTCTGGAGTCTGGGCTACAAATACACTTTCCTCAGGTTCCTGGCCGACCTGGATGACGCCAATGAACGGGCCGAAGAACTCATGGCCATGATCAAGCTCGAGAAAAAGCATGACGTGCTGGCCACCAACCTGACATATGCCGAGCAGCGCGCGCTGGAAATAGGCATCACCATCGCCGGCGGCGCCAGCGTGATCCTGCTGGACGAGCCTACGGCCGGCATGAGCCGTTCTGAAACCAGCCGCTTCATCAACCTGATCAAGGAGGTCACGGTGGGCAAGACGCTGCTGACCGTGGAGCACGACATGGGCGTGGTGTTTGGCCTGGCCGACAAGATTGCGGTGGTGGTGTATGGCGAAATCATCGCTTATGACACGCCCGAAGCGGTGCGTGCAGACCAGCGCGTACAGGAAGCATACCTGGGTTCATCTGTTGCCGACGCACAGGCAGGGGGGAAAGCATGAGCCCCCACGTTCGGCACTTCGTGTCCTCTCTGCCCCCCGAGGGGGCGTCGGCCTCCTCGGGGCGGCCCGTCGGAGGTATGAGCCCCCACGTTCGGCACTTCGTGTCTTCTCTGCCCCCCGAGGGGGCGTCGACCTCCTCGGGGCGGCCCGTCGGAGTCCTGTGATGCTGCACATTCAAAACCTCCATGCCTTCTACGGCAAGAGCCATGTGCTGCACGGCGTCTCATTCGATGTGCAACCGGGCGAAATCGTGGCCTTGCTGGGCCGCAACGGCTCGGGGCGTTCCACCACGGCCAAGGCCATCATGGGTCTGGTGGATTGCCAGGGTTCCATCCTCTGGAAAAAAGAGGAAATCGTCGGAAAGAAGGCCTACCAGATTGCGCATCTCGGTATTGGCTACGTCCCGGAAAACCGCGACATCTTTCCCAAGCTGACGGTGCATCAAAACCTGCTGCTGGGTCAAAAAGGGTCTGGAAAAGGATCGCGCTGGTCTTTTAATGACATGTACACCATGTTTCCGCGGCTGCTGGAGCGCCAGCACACCGAAGCCGGGGTTTTGTCGGGTGGCGAGCAGCAGATGCTCACGCTATGCCGCACGCTCATGGGCGACCCGGACCTCATCATCATTGACGAACCCACAGAAGGCCTGGCGCCGAAAATTGTGGAACTGGTCGGCCAATACCTGCAAACGCTCAAGGCCAAGGGCGTTTCGGTGCTGCTGATCGAGCAGAAGCTCACCATCGCCATGGCGATTTCCGACCGGGCGTTGGTCATGGGGCATGGCAGCATCGTGTTTCACGGTACGCCCGACAGCCTGCGGGCCGACGCGTACATCCGAAAAGAATGGCTGGAAGTGTAAGAAAGTCCCGGAGGTTGTCACCGCTGGGACAAACAGGGGCGGTATTGTGCTTGTACGGTTGCGCAGCCACCCTACAATAAGAAAAAGAACGATCGTACTATTTTTCTGGCGGGGTGCTTAACCCCTGGGGCCGAAACAACTGAAACTTCACTCAAGGAAAGACAACCGCAATGACAACCCATTACGAAGTTCGCGGCACGGTGGCGCTGATCACGCTGAACAACCCGCCCGTCAACGGCCTCGGCTATGCCACCCGTTCCAGCATTACCGACAACCTGCAAAAAGCCAACGCCGACGCGGCCGTCAAATCCATTGTGCTGACCGGCGCGGGCAAGGCCTTTTCAGGCGGCGCCGACATCAAGGAATTTGGCACCCCAAAGGCGCTGCTGGAACCCAACCTGCTCAGCGTGATTCGCGCGGTTGAAAATTCCTCCAAACCGGTGGTGGCGGCCATCCACACGGTCTGCATGGGGGGTGGACTGGAGCTGGCCCTGGGCTGCCACTACCGCATCGTGGCACCTGGCTGCAATGTGGCATTGCCCGAGGTCAAGCTGGGCCTGTTGCCTGGCGCAGGAGGTACCCAGCGTCTGCCGCGCGCAGTGGGTGTTGAACCCGCATTGAACATGATCGTGAGCGGAGAGCCCGTCAAGAGCGAATTGCTGGCGCAGATTACGGGGCAGAAGCTGTTTGACAGGATGGCCGCCTCGCCGGAGTCGCTGACAGAAGAGGCCCTGGCCTTTGCCCAGGCGATTGCCGACACCCGCCCGCTGCCGCTGGTGCGCAACCTGCCGTGCAAGCATCCTGATGGCGATGCCTACTTCCAGTTCGCCCGCAACATGGTCAAGGGCATGGCGAAAAATTTCCCCGCACCGCTCAAATGCGTGGATGCCGTGGAAGCCGCCACCAAAAAGAAATTTGAAGACGGGCTGGCGTTTGAGCGCGAGCTCTTCATCAACCTGATGTGGACACCTGAAAGCCGCGCGCTGCGCCACATTTTCATGGCCGAGCGTGCTGCTTCCAAGATTCCTGATGTGCCGGAAGATACGCCCAAGCGCGAGATCAACTCGATTGCCGTGATTGGTGCCGGCACCATGGGTGGCGGCATCGCCATGAATTTCCTGAACGCCGGCATTCCGGTCAAGATGCTGGAGATGAAGCAGGAAGCGCTGGACCGCGGCATTGCCACCATCCGAAAAAACTACGAAGCGCAGGTCAAAAAAGGCAAGCTCAAGCAGGACAAGTACGAGCAGCGCATGAGCCTGCTCGGCACCACGCTGAGCTACGACGACCTGAAAGACGTCGACATGGTGATTGAGGCCGTCTTTGAGGAGATGGGTGTCAAGGAAAAGGTCTTCACGGAACTGGACAGCGTGATGAAGCCGGGCGCCATTTTGGCCTCCAACACCTCGACGCTGGATGTCAACCAGATCGCCGCTTTCACCAAACGCCCCCAGGACGTGGTGGGCATGCATTTCTTCAGCCCCGCCAACGTGATGAAGCTGCTGGAGGTCGTGCGCGGCGCCAAAACCGGCAAGGACGTACTCGCCACCGTGATGGCGCTCGGCAAAAAGATCAAGAAGACGGCCGTGGTCTCGGGCGTTTGCGATGGGTTTATCGGTAACCGCATGATCGAGCAGTACGGCCGCCAGGGCGGCTTCCTGCTCGACGAAGGCTGCACGCCCGAGCAGGTCGACAAGGCGATTGAAAAGTTTGGTTTCGCCATGGGGCCCTTCCGCATGGGCGACCTGGCCGGCAATGACATCGGCTGGGCCATCCGCAAGCGCCGCTATACCGAAAAACCGGACATGAAGTACAGCAAGACCGCCGACCTGCTGTGCGAAAAAGGCCGCTTCGGCCAGAAGACCGGTGCCGGCTGGTACGACTACGTGCCCGGCAAGCGCGACGCGATCCCGAACGCCGAGGTCGTCAAGATGATCGATGACCACCGCAAGTCACTGGGCATCACGCCGCGCAAGATCTCCGACGAGGAAATCGTGCAGCGCTTGGTGTATTCGCTGGTCAACGAGGCCGCGCACATCCTGGAGGAGGGCATCGCCTCCAAGGCCAGCGATATCGACATGGTCTACATCATGGGTTACGGCTTCCCGGTCCACCGCGGCGGCCCCATGCTGTACGCCGATCAGATGGGCCTCTTCAACGTGGTGCAGAGCATGAACCGCTTTGCGCAGAACCCGCTGGACGACGCAAGTTTCTGGAAACCGGCACCGTTGCTGGCCAGGCTTGCTGCAGAAGGCAAGACTTTCAACTGATGCAATGACATGACTGGCTTCTTCGCCTACGGACTGGCTTCGTTTGTGACGCTGGGTGTCCTGGGGCAGGCGTCCCAGAGCCTGTCCAGTCCGCCATTGAAGACACTGTGCTGGTACATGGCCGCGCTATGCCCTTTTTGGGTCGGCATGGCCGGCATCTTTGTGATCGGTAACTTTGACTCATCCGGTTCGCGATTTGGAGAAGAGTGGGCCTGGGCATGGGGGCTCAGCCACATGGCTTTTTTTGCGCCAACGATTTGTAGCTGGCTTTTGGTCCGGACATTTGCAGGGTCAGCCCCGAAGCTGACCGATTTATTCAAGAAGGGATAACTTTTATGACATCCGCCGTTATTGTTTCCACCGCCCGCACGCCCCTGGCCAAAAGCTGGAAGGGTTCCTTCAACATGACGCACGGCGCCACCCTGGGCGGCCACGCCGTAGAGCATGCGCTCAAGCGCGCCGGCATTGACGCGGCCGAAGTTGACGACGTCATCATGGGCTGCGCCACACCGGAAGGCGCCACCGGCGCCAACATCGCGCGCCAGATTGCGCTGCGCGCCGGTTGCCCCGTCACCGTGTCGGGCATGACGGTCAACCGCTTTTGTTCTTCCGGCCTGCAGACCATTGCGCTGGCAGCCCAGCGCGTGATCGCCGGCGAAGCCGACATTTACGTGGCCGGCGGCGTGGAAAGCATTTCCTGCGTGCAGCAGGAAATGAATACCCACATGCTGCAGGAAAGCTGGTTGGCCAAAAACAAACCCGAGATTTACTGGAACATGCTGCAAACCGCCGAGCAGGTCGCCAAGCGCTACAACATCTCGCGCGACCGCATGGACGAATACGGCGCGCTCAGCCAGCAAAAAGCCACCGCTGCACTCGCTGCCGGCCGCTTTGAAGCCGAGATCGCACCCATTACCGTCACAGCTGGCGTAGCCGATCCGGTGATGGGCCTGACCACCAAACAGGTCACCGTGAGCAAGGACGAGGGAATTCGCGAAGGCACGACCAAGGAAGGCATCAGCGGCATCAAGCCCGCCATCCCCGGCGGTGTCATCGCGGCCGGCAATGCCAGCCAGTTTTCCGACGGTGGTGGCGCGGTGGTGGTGATGCACGAAAAAGTGGCCGAGAAAAAGGGCCTGCAACCGCTGGGCCGCTTCCTCGGCTTTGCGGTGGCTGGCTGCGAGCCCGATGAAATGGGCATCGGTCCGGTTTTCGCCATTCCCAAGGTGCTGGCCAAACTGGGCCTGAAGATCAGCGACATCGACCTCTGGGAACTGAATGAAGCCTTCGCCGTGCAGGTGCTGTACTGCGCCGACAAGCTGGGCATTCCCATGGACAGGCTCAATGTCAATGGCGGCGCGATTGCCGTCGGCCACCCTTACGGCGTTACGGGTCAGCGCCTCACCGGCCACGCCCTGATCGAAGGCAAGCGCCGCGGTGCCAAGCGTGTTTGTGTGACCATGTGCATTGGCGGTGGCATGGGTGCGGCCGGCGTTTACGAAGTCCTCTAAACCGGGCAATCACCATGAATGAAACCCTGCTCCTTCAGAAAGGGCAGGCGTTTCCTGCCTTGCCGCCTTCATGTGTGCCGGGGAGCTCGCCATGAGCCTCAGGCCCACCCTTGATTTCCTGCTTTACCAGTGGCTGGACGCCGAGTCGCTGAACCGGCGCGAACGCTTTGCCGACCACTCGCGCGAGACCTTTGATGCGGTGTTTGACACCTGCGAGCGCATTGCCCGCGAAAAATACGCACCGTTCAATCGCACGGTCGACGCCCAGGAGCCCCACTTCGACGGTGAAAAAGTCATCCTCCCGCAGGCCACGCACGACGCCCAAAAAGCCTATGCGGCCTCCGGCATGCTGAGCGCCGCGCAGGACTATGAGGTCGGCGGCATGCAGTTGCCCTACACCGTGGAAGCGGCGGCCAACGCTTTTTTTGCCATGGCCTCGGTCAGCATCGGCTCGGGCATGTTGACCACAGGCAATGCCAATTTGCTGATGGTGCACGGTACCGACGCGCAAAAGGATGTGTTTGCCAAAAATGAGTTTTCGGGGCGCTTCTCGGGCACCATGTGCCTGTCGGAGCCGCAGGCCGGTTCATCCCTCAGTGACGTCATCACGCGTGCCGTGCCCGATGGCGCAGGCTTTGAAACTGACCCGCTCGGCCCGCGCTATCGCCTCAAGGGCAACAAGATGTGGATTTCGGCGGGCGAGCATGAGCTGACCGAGAACATCATCCACCTGGTGCTGGCCAAGATCCCCGGCCCCGACGGAAAGCTGATCCCGGGAACGCGGGGCATTTCGCTGTTCATCGTGCCCAAGAAGCTGGTCGATCCAGCGGGCCAGCTCACCGGCGTTCGCAATGACGTGGCGCTGGCCGGCCTGAACCACAAGCTGGGCTGGCGCGGCACCACCAACACGCTGCTCAATTTCGGCGAAGGCAAGTACCCGGTGAACGGCGAGGCGGGTGCCATCGGCTACCTGGTTGGCAAGCCGCATGAAGGACTGCGCTGCATGTTCCACATGATGAACGAGGCGCGCATCGGCGTAGGCACGGCGGCGACCATGCTGGGCATGGCGGGCTACTACGCCAGCCTCGACTATGCCCGGAACCGGCCCCAGGGCCGGCCCGTCGGCCCTGGAGGCAAGGATGCTGCCCAGCCGCAAATCCGCATCATCGAGCATGCCGACGTCAAGCGCATGCTGCTGGCGCAAAAGGCCTACTGTGAAGGCGCGCTGGCGCTGGAGCTGTATTGCGCCCGCCTGGTCGACGAACACCATACTGGCGAGCCCCAGGCCGCCGACGACGCGCGCCTGCTGCTGGAGGTGCTGACACCCATTGCCAAAAGCTGGCCCAGCGAATGGTGCCTGGAGGCCAACTCGCTGGCGATCCAGGTGCATGGCGGCTATGGCTATACGCGTGACTTTCCGGTGGAGCAATACTGGCGTGACAACCGCCTGAACATGATCCACGAAGGCACCCACGGCATCCAGGCGATGGATTTGCTGGGGCGAAAGGTGTTGATGGAAGGGGGCAGGGGCCTGCAACTGTTGGGGGCGCGCATCAATGCCACGGTGGAAAAAGCCGCCCAGGTGCCCGAACTGGCAACCCATGCCCATGCGTTGGGCAAGGCCCTGCAGCGGGTTGGCCGCGCCACCCAAGCCGCCTGGGCCAGCGGCAAGGCTGGCGAGGCCCTCGCCAATGCGGTACCCTATATGCAGGGCTTCGGTCATACCGTGCTGGCCTGGGTCTGGCTCGACGTGGCGCTGGCGGCCTTGGCCGTCGATTCTGCAAAATCGCTGGCTGCCACTGTGGGCAGACTGGCGGCCACCCGTTATTTTTATCATTACGAGCTACCCAAAATAGAAGCCTGGCTCCGGGTGGCTGAAACGCGCGACCTGACCTGTGCCGACTTGCCTGAGGAGGCGTTTTAATGGCTTTTTTCAAACCGTCGTCCACAACCGCTTCCAGCAAATCCGTGGCGCGCCTACAAGGCCTGATCTGGGTCCTGATCTATGGCGGCCTGCTGACGCTCGTCCTGGGCCTGTCGGTGGAGCGTACGGATGAGGCACTGGGCTGGTCGCTGGTGGTGGGCGGTGCGGTGGTGGCTGGGCTCGGTTTCATCCTGATCTATGTCCGCTCCAGAATCAAGGTCGGGCCATGATCAGGCACATCGCGATGCAAAAACTCAACGACACCGCCAATGCCCCCGATTTCAAGGCGCGTCTGCACCTGGACACCCGCCGCCAGCTGGTGCCTGGAATGCACGCATTTGAAGTCGCCATCAGGACACCCGGACTGGAAGCCAACTGCGATGTTGTGCTTTACTCAGAGTTTGAAAACAGCGCCGCTTTGACGGCCTACCAAAATCACCCGAACCGTGCTTGATCACGAAGTTCAACAATCAAAGGAGACGACCCATGACTGCCAGCAAGCCCCGTTCCATTCAACAGCTGTTTGACCTCACAGGCAAAACCGCACTTGTCACGGGCGGCTCGCGCGGCTTGGGCCTGCAGATGGCACAGGCGTTGGGTGAAGCCGGCGCCAAAGTCATTTTGAGCTCACGCAAGGCCGAAGACCTGGTGGAGTCCGCAGCCGAGTTGAACGCCGCTGGCATTGACGTCGACTGGATTGCCGCCGACTGCTCGAAGGAAGAAGACATCCGCGCGCTGGCTGATGAAGCCATCAAGCGCCTGGGACACGTGGATATCCTGGTCAATAACGCCGGTGCCGCCTGGGGCGCGCCAGCTGAAGACCATCCGGTGGAGGCATGGGACAAGGTGATGAATCTCAACATCCGCGGTTACTTCATCCTTGCGCAGCACATCGCCAAGCACAGCATGATTGCGCGAAAGTCCGGTCGCATCATCAACGTGGCGTCCATCGCCGGCCTGGGCGGCAACCCGCCCGAGATGACCACCGTCGCCTACAACACGTCCAAGGGCGCGGTCATCAACTTCACCCGCGCCCTCGGTTGCGAATGGGGCAAGTACAACATCACCGTCAACGCGATTTGCCCGGGGTTTTTCCCGAGCAAGATGACCGTGGGCACGCTCAAGGCACTGGGCGAAGAAAAACTCGCCGCCCACGCGCCATTGGGCCGCCTGGGCGATGACGAAGACCTCAAGGGCCTGTGTGTGCTCTACGCGTCAGATGCAGGCAAGCACATCACTGGCCAGTGGCTGGCGGTGGATGGTGGCGTGAGTGTCGTCACGGGCGGCTGATCAGGAGTTTGTGATGAATTTTGGCGCCGAAATCCCCTTCGTCACCCATCTGGGCTTCCAGCTGGAGCTGTTTGAGGGGGGTGAATCTGCCATTGGCTACACGCCGCGGCCGGAACACCTGAACTCGTTTTCCGTCACGCACGGTGGCGCGGTCATGACGTTGCTGGACGTGACCATGGCCACTGCCGCGCGCAGCGTGCAAAAAGACATGGGCGTGGTCACCATCGAGATGAAGACCAGCTTCATGCAACCCGCACCGGGCGACGGCGGCAAGCTCACGGGCAAGGGCCGGCTCATGCACCGCACCGCCACGATGGCGTTCACAGAAGCCACGCTCTACGACGACAAGGGCCGCGCCTGCGCACACGCCACGGGCACCTTCAAATACGTCAAGCGCTTGCCAACGGGGCCTAAAGCCGCCAATGGGCTCAATGCGCCCGTCAGTCCCATCTCGACGGACTGAACTTTTTTGGATGTCAAACCCGGATCAAACCCGGATCAAGCCTTTCAGGAATGGTCGCTGTAAGCTATCAAAAATATAGCATTGATAGAACCGAAAAAATCCTTTCCAGGAGACTCCCATGCCCATCAATCAACAAATCCTGCTGGACAACCGGCCCACAGGCGAAGCCGTTGCCGGTAACTTCAAGCTGGTCAGTAGCGAAACACCCGCCCTGAAGGACGGTCAGGTGCTGGTGCGCCATCATTTTTTGAGCCTGGACCCCTACATGCGGGGTCGCATGAACGACAGCAAAAACTACGCCGCAGCGCAGCCGCTGGGGCAAGTCATGATTGGCGGCACTGCCGGTGAGGTGGTGGAAAGCCGCTCGCCGAAGTTTCAGCCGGGCGATCAGGTCGTCGGCATGGGTGGCTGGCAGCAGTACAGCGTGGTCGATGCCGAACAACCCGGGGCACTGCGCAAGGTTGACACCACGCATGTGCCGCTCTCGTATTACCTCGGCGCAGTGGGCATGCCGGGCGTCACGGCGTACTATGGATTGGTGAAAATCATCGAGCCCAAGGCGGGTCAAACTGTTGCCATCAGTGCCGCGACAGGGGCCGTGGGCAGCGCCTTTGCCGCGCTGGCCAAAGCACGCGGCTGCCGCACCGTGGGCATAGCGGGCGGCCCGGAAAAGTGCCGGTATGCGGAGAAGGAACTGGGCTTTGATGCCTGTATTGACTACAAACAGCACCAGGATGCCGCATCGCTTTCCGCGGCCCTGCGACAGGCTTGCCCCAGCGGCATTGACGGCTACTTTGAAAATGTGGGTGGCATGGTGCTCAATGCCGTGCTGCCGCTGATGAACGACTTTGGCCGCATTGCCGTGTGCGGCATGATCGCGGGCTACGACGGTGAGCCCACGCCCATCACGTATCCGGCGCTGATCTTGCGGAGCCGTCTGAAGGTTCAGGGCTTTATCGTCAGCGAACACATGGAGGTCTGGCCTGAAGCCCTGAAAGAACTCGGCACGCTGGTGGCCACCGGCAAGCTCAAGCCGCGAGAGACCATTGCGCAGGGCCTGCAAGCCGCACCTGAGGCCTTCCTTGGTCTGCTCAAGGGCAGGAACTTCGGCAAACAGCTGGTCAAGCTTATTTAGCCTGTAGCCATCAGGCCAGGAGTCGTGCCATGGACATCACCCATGAAGTCTTCAACCAGCCGGAGCCGTTGGCAGGCTACAACCTGTTCGAAACCAACCGGCCATTGCGCGACGCGCTGAAGTTCAATGCACCGGCACTGGACACCACCGAGCTGGCAGCCCTGGGCGCCACGCTGGGCAGTGCAGAAATGCAAACACATGCGCGGCTGGCAAATATTCATGTTCCCGAGCTGCACAGCCACGACCGCTTTGGCCGACGGCTGGACCAAGTGGAGTTTCATCCGAGCTACCACGAGCTCATGAAATTGGCCACAGGCGCGGGCCTGCATGGCACGCCCTGGGGGAGCCCTCACCCTAGCCCTCTCCCARAGGGAGAGGGGGTAAGCGCGGCGAATTCTCTCCCTCTCCCTCTGGGAGAGGGCAGGGGTGAGGGCTCCCCGCACGTCGAACGCGCCGCTGGCTTCATGCTCTTCACGGAACTCGAACCATCGGTGCTGTGCCCGATTTCCATGACCTATGCGGTCACGCCGGCGTTGCGCAGCAACCCAGCCATCTATGCCGACTGGGCTCCCGGGCTTACCCGCCGCGCCTATGACCCTGAACTCAAGCCATGGCAGGGCAAAGCCGGCCTCACCATGGGCATGGGCATGACCGAAAAGCAGGGTGGCTCGGACGTGCGGGCCAACACCACGCGCGCCGAGCCCGCGGGCCATGACGGCTGGGGAGCGCGTTACACCCTGACGGGCCACAAATGGTTTTTCTCGGCCCCCATGTGCGACGCTTTCCTGGTGCTGGCCCAAACCCCGGCTGGCTTGAGCTGCTTTTTCCTGCCGCGCGTTCTTTCTGATGGCAGCATGAACGCCATCCGTATCCAGCGCCTCAAGGACAAGTTGGGCAACAAGGCCAATGCCAGTTCCGAAGTGGAGTTCGAGGGTGCCCAGGCCTGGCTGGTTGGCGAAGAAGGCCGCGGCATTCCGCAAATTCTGGAGATGGGCACCATGACGCGGCTGGACTGCGCCCTGGGCACCAGCGGCCTGATGCGCCAGGCCTTGAGTCTCGCGCTCAACCACACGTCGCAGCGCAAGGCCTTCGGCAAATTGTTGATAGACCAGCCGCTGATGCGCAACGTGCTGGCCGACCTGGCGCTGGAGTCGGAAGCCGCCACGGCGCTGGCTCTTCGCCTGGCCCGTGCGTTCGACAAGGCCGCTGACGCGCACGAAGCGGTGATGGCGCGCCTGCTCACCCCGATCGCCAAGTTCTGGATCTGCAAGCGCGGCAGCCATTTTGCGCAGGAAGCCATGGAATGCCTGGGCGGCAACGGTTATGTGGAGGAGGGTGGCGCTGGCGTCATGGCGCGCATCTACCGCGAAATGCCGCTTAACTCCATCTGGGAGGGCGCCGGCAACATCATGGCGCTGGATTTGCTGCGCGCCCTGCGCAAGGCCGATGCCGTGGCGGCACTGGAGCATGAGCTATCACCCGCCAAAGGTGCGCACCCGGCGCTGGACCGCCTCGCCACCGCCTTGCCGGCCCGGGTGGAGAACATGGCCACCGAACTGGAGGCCCGCCGGCTGGCGCAGGATGTTGCGCTAGCCGTGCAGGCGTCGTTGCTGTACCAAGTAGCACCGCCTCCGGTGTTCAGCGCATTTTGCGATTCGCGCATTTCCGGCAACTGGGGCCAGGCCTTCGGCACGCTGGCTGCGGGCACCGATTTCGACGGCATCATCGCTCGGGCGATGCCCCGATAGACACAGACAGATCCAGGAGACATCCATGCAAGAGCTGATTCTTCACCACTACCCGACGTCGCCCTTTTCCGAGAAAGTCCGCTTGATTCTGGGCTACAAAAACCTGCCCTGGAAGTCCGTCGTCATCCCGATGATCATGCCCAAACCCGACGTACTGGCGCTGACGGGCGGCTACCGCAAGACCCCCGTGCTGCAAATAGGCGCAGACATTTACTGCGATTCCGCCCTGATCTGCGATGTGCTGGAGCACCTGCGGCCCATGCCCGAGCTCTACCCGGAGCCGAGCAAGGGCCTGGCGCGCATCCTGGCGCACTGGGCCGACCACACGCTGTTCTGGACGTCGATGGCCTTCAACACGCAGCCCAAGGGCATGGCACAGATGTTTGGCAACGCCGGGCCCGACGCGGCCCGAGCCTTTGGCGAAGACCGCAAGGCCATGAGCGCAGGCATGCCGCGCCTGCGCCCGGCTGACGCGGCAGCGGCTTACAGGTCCTACCTGCGCCGGATATCCGACATGCTCGATGACCTGCCATTTCTGCTGGGAGAGGTGCCGTGCATTGCCGACTTTGCGATGTACCACCCGCTGTGGTTCACCCGCGTGCGCACGTCTGTGCTGGCAGACATCCTGAACGCCACGCCCGCCGTGCTGGAGTGGATGGACCGAATGGCCGCCATTGGCCACGGCAGCATGGAGAAATTCAGCTCCACCGAGGCCATCGCCGTGGCCACCGCCTCCACGCCGGCGCCGCTGCATGACGATATTTTTCAAGACGAGCACGGCATCCCCCTGGGCAGCCGGGTGCTGGTCAGCGGCGAGAGCTTTGGCCCCGAGCCCACCGAGGGCGAGCTGATCGCCGCCACTCGCATGCACTTCACCCTGCGCCGCACCGACGAGCGGGCCGGCACGGTTCATGTGCACTTCCCGCGCATTGGTTATTCACTGAAAGCGGCCACACCCGCATGAGCGAGATCACATGGCGATTTGTTCCCTTTGACGCGCTGACCTGCCGGGAGCTGTACGAGGTACTGCAGTTGCGCAGTGCTGTTTTTGTGGTCGAGCAGGCTTGTGTCTTTCAGGACATCGATGGCGCTGACGTCCAGGCCATGCATTTGCTGGGCACGGTGTCCGGCCAGCTGGCGGCCTATGCGCGCTGCTTTGCGGCCGGCGTGAAATTCGCCGAGGCCAGCATAGGCCGCGTGGTCACGCCTGGCTCGCAGCGTGGCAGCGGCGCGGGACACGCGCTGATGCGCCAAGCCATCACGAGCGTGACGCAGCAATGGGGCCCACAACCCATCCGGATCGGCGCCCAGGCGCGGCTGGAGCAGTTTTACCGGCAGCATGGCTTCGTGAAAACGGGGGCGCCTTACAGCGAGGACGACATTCCCCACATCGAAATGCTGCGCCCGGCCTAGGGTCAATATTGTTTAGTTAAGTTATTCACCCTGAATCGGAATGACCAAAACCTTGACCCGCAATCCATGGATCCCGGATCAAGTCCGGGTGACAAACCAGAGGCAAGGGCTTGACTGAACCGTATTGGGCCAAGGTCGATTTTTTAAATTTCAGGTATGAAGGAGCGATAGATGATCACGGATTTCAAAGGCAAGACAGCGGTGCTGACCGGCGCGGGATCGGGTTTTGGCCTGGAGTGCGCGCGCCTGGGCGCCAAACTGGGCATGAACCTGGTGCTTGTTGATGTGCAGCAGGATGCGCTGGACCAGGCAAGCGCCGAGATCAAGGCCACCGGGGCCCAGGTGCTGTCCTTCAGGCTGGATGTTTCCAGTGCCGAACAGATGGAGGCCATGGGCAAGGCGGTATTTGAGCGTTTTGGCGCACCGCATTTTGTTTTTAACAACGCCGGGGTCGGCTCCGGCGGGCTGATCTGGGAGAACACCGTCAAGGACTGGGAGTGGGTGCTGGGCGTCAACGTCATGGGCGTGGTGCACGGCGTGCGCATCTTCACGCCCATGATGCTGAAGGCTGCAGCCAAAGATCCCGCCTGGCAAGGCCACATCGTCAACACCGCCAGCATGGCCGGCCTGCTCAACCCACCCAACATGGGCGTGTACAACGTGAGCAAACATGCCGTGGTCTCCTTGAGCGAAACCCTGTACCAGGACTTGTCGCTGGTGACCGACCAGATCGGCGCGTCGGTGCTGTGCCCGTTTTTTGTGGCCACCGGGATCGGCATGAGTCACCGCAACCGCCCGGCGGAGCTTGCCAGCAACAAGCCCACCAAGAGCCAGATGATCCAGCAGGCCATGACGGGCAAGGCCGTCGGTTCCGGCAAGGTCACCGCAGCCCATGTTGCGCAACTGGTGTTTAACGCCATCGCGGCCAACCAGTTTTACATCTACAGCCACCCCAAGGCCATCCATTCGGTACAGACCCGCCTCGAGGATGTGCTGCAGGCGCGCAATCCGACCGACCCGTTCGCCGACAAGCCTGAAATTGGACAGCAGCTCAAGCAGGCTTTGCGCGCGGCTTGAGGTGGTTGACGAGCTGCGCGCAGCAGGTCAAGGCGAGGCGCCGCCTTGCCGGTTGGCATGCCGGGTTAGTCGGCTTGTATAAAACATTGGCCTGCAGCCTTTGCCAGGATTTTCCGGACTGAGCACTCGTGCCTGGAAGCTTCCATAATCATGATTTATGACAACCGAAGGCTTCGCGCTTTTCGACACCCCCATTGGTCACTGCGGCATCGCCTGGGGCGAGCGTGGGCTGGCCGGCCTGCTGCTGCCCGAGCACAGCCTGGCGCAGACCCGCGCCCGCATGAAGCGCTTGTTTCCGCGAATGCACGAAATGCCTCCTTCGCCCGAAGCCCAGGCCGCGATCACCCGCATCACGGCTCTGCTGAACGGCGAGCGGGACGACCTGAGCGACATCGCGCTGGACATGCGCGATGTGCCGCCGTTTCACCAGCGTGTGTACGAGGTCGCTCGCGCCATTGCGCCGGGCCGCACGCTCACCTATGGTGAAGTGGCCGCGCAGCTCGGCGAGCCGGGCGCCGCCCGCGCTGTGGGGCAGGCCTTGGGGCACAACCCCTTTGCGCCCGTCGTGCCCTGCCATCGTGTGCTGGCCGTGGGCGCCCGCTCGGGAGGCTTCTCGGCCGGCGGTGGCGTGGCGACCAAGCTGCGCATGCTGCAGATCGAAGGCGCACAGATTGGCGGTGCGCCCGGTCTGTTCGACGACGACAGGTCACCCCCGCAGGCGCGTACTCCGGCCGACCCATTGGCCGACAAGCCCGGGATGGGCCAACAACCCAAGTAGGCGCTGCGCGCAGCCTGGCTGGCAACACGGTGGCATCTAGAAGCAATACGGTTCAGTTAAGGACCCGTGAAGCTCCCTCCCCTTCCGGGGGAGGGTTGGGGTGGGGGCCAGCGACGACCAGGTCAGTACGGCGGCCCGATGCCCACGCCGTGAGCCCCCATCCCGGCCTTCCCCCAGCGGGGGAAGGAGATGAGCGGCAATGCACGCGGTGTGCTAACTGAACCGTATTGCATCTAGAAGGGTACAGAATGCGATGACAGGTGGACACCGGAGCACTGCGCTATCCTTGCCTTTATTGCTCTCTATTTCCTGCCCCATTTCCAACCCATTCCCGCTGTTCATTTCATCCCGCCATGACATTCAAATTTTTCCCCACCGTGCTCATTGCGGCAGGCCTGCTGCTTTCGGGCTGCAATGACGCTCCGAACGCAGCGTCGGGCGCAACGGCGGCAAAAGCTGCAGCCACGCCGGTCTCACTAGATGCCATTGCCGCAGAGGCCAAGGGCTTTACCGTCGGCTCAACCCTGAGCACGCGCACCGTGTATGTTTTCTTTGATGCCCAGTGCCCGCATTGCGCCGCCTTGTGGAACGCTGCCAAACCCCTGAAGCCGCAAGCCAAATTTGTCTGGATACCGGTGGGTATGCTGAATTCGTCCAGTACTTCCCAGGGGGCAACCCTGCTGGCGGCCGCTGACCCTATTGCCGCAATGGATGAGCACGAAACCTCGCTTCTCGCCAAGCGGGGCGGTATCAATCCCGGTAGCAACATTGATATGCAAAAGGCCTCGGTGGCAAAGAACACCGAATTGATGAACCGTTTCGGCTTCGCTTCCATCCCGACCATCGTTGGCACGCATGCACAGACTGGCGCCGTGGTCACGCAGGAAGGCGCCTTGCGCACCCCGGCCCTCGCGGCATTGCTCGGCCTCAAGGATCCCGGCGGACAGCCGGCCGCGCCTGCACAGTAAGAACCTGTTTACGATCTATGTGGGGTCGCGTTGGGACGCAATCGGGATGAGTTGCTTGCCAACATCACGCGGCATGGGCTGATGCCCATGCAAGGGATTTGGTGAGCAAATCGCCCGATTTCGTCCCAACCCGCAGGGCAAGTGGATTCTCGGGCGGTCTGCGGCGTTGCAACATCAGCCAAGGCATCAGCCTTGGCCTGGATGTTGCGCCTTGCATCCCATCCCGATAATCCACTTGCGCGACCCCACATAGATCGTAAACAGGTTCTAAGCGCCTGCGGGCGATCAGTCTTCCGCGGGTACTCAGTGGTTGCTGATTTCGCCTTCCCCACTTGACGCCAGTTGCGACTGGTTGGCCCATTCCTCAATCAGGGCCATGTGCGCCACAGCATCTTTTCCCAGTACCAGCCGCACATCGGTGTTGCCCGACAGGTGATTGACTGGCACCACGACCGCATGGCCCCGCAGGGCAAGTTTCAGGCCCTCTGCGGCCTGTTCGTAGCCAGTCCGGTACTGTATTTTGGTGTCCAGCTGCTTAAAAGGACGATCATTGGTCAGCCGGCTCACGGCGATGCCGTACCTGCCAAGCACACCCTTGATTCGTTTGGCCATGCCGGTGATGCCGTTGCCGTTGGCAATCTCGACCCTGGACGGCTTGGTGGCCGCGGCGAGCGCCAGGGCGGAGGGCGTGATCGCCGGCGTAGCAACAGGTGCCGTTGCTGCCACGACCGCTTTTTCGGCCTGCTTTTCTGCAACGACAGGGGACATGACAGGTTTGGGCCTGAGTTCAAACACGTTAGGCACGACCTGCACCACCTCCATGCGCGTTTGCGGCACCGAGGGTGGGATCGCAACCGCAAGCTCCTGCGTTCGCGGTGTGGGCGCGGGCGACGATACCACCGATTCGGCTGGGCGCTGCACTGCGGGTACAGGTATGGAGGAGGGGGGCGGTACGGGGGCGCTGGCTGCCGTCACCAGCATCTCATCCTTGCGGTTTGCAGTGGTGTTTGCAGAGGCCTCTGCCGGCAGCACGCCTTGGGTGCCTATCGCAGCCGGCGTGGATGACAGCGCAATGGCTGGACGCTCACCAAGTTTTGCGAGCTCCACTTTCGCCGCCTGGAGATTGTTGCGTGTCCGCGGGTTTTCCGAATCCAGTACCAGTGCGCGTTGTAGCGTACTCACGGCGGCATCGTAATTGCCCTGCAGATACTGAACATAGCCGAGGTTGTTGTACGGATGCGCAACCGCCGGGTAATCGGCAACAAGTTGAAGCAGCAGCACCTTGGCGTCTTCAAGCCTGCCCTGCTGGGCGTGAATGGCGGCGAGCGCATTGCGTGCCTCCAGTTGCCGGCCATCCAGTTCTACCGAATAAGCATAGGCGGCGCGCGCAAGATCGACATTGCCGCGCTCCTGGTGGTATTTGCCGAGCTGGTAATAGGTCGCCGCCGTCTGGTCGGCCGAATGGCGCACCCGCAACACGGGCTGCATGGCGAGTTCCTTCTGCGTGGGTGGCGCCGCACACGCCTGCAGCAGGCAGGCACCGAGGGCAATGACGATTGGGCGG
The DNA here is from genome assembly GCF_056400945.1 of Polaromonas sp. P4_H1. Taxonomy (NCBI): domain Bacteria; kingdom Pseudomonadati; phylum Pseudomonadota; class Betaproteobacteria; order Burkholderiales; family Comamonadaceae; genus Polaromonas; species Polaromonas sp. P4_H1. The sequence goes on from NZ_JBFUKG010000006.1 coordinate 188,893, forward strand.
AGTGTGAACATGATGTAGCTCCTTCTCAAAATTTCTTAATTGCCGCCGCTCATGGTGGGCAGCAGTACGCGGTAAATCTGGATGAATGCAGGCCCCATCAGCACGACCAGCAGGGATGGAAAAATGAAAAAGATCAATGGAAACAGCAGCTTCAGGGCAATTTTTGCCGCCTGTTCTTCAGCGCGCTGGCGACGCTTGGTGCGCAACTGGTCTGACTGAACCCGCAGCGAGTCGGCGATGCTGGTGCCGAAACGTTCAGACTGGATCAGCATGGCGACCAGGGCGTCGACATCATCTACACCGGTGCGAAGCGCGAGGTTACGCAAGGCCTTTTCCTTGGAGCTGCCTGCACGCAGTTCGAGTGTGACCAGCTGAAGTTCTTCGCTCAGCACCGCGCTCTTCAGGCCGATCTCCGCGGCAACGCGGGCGAGCGCCGCGTCCATGGCAAGTCCCGCCTCCACGCAGACGGTCATCAAATCAAGGGCATCGGGAAAGCTTTCGAAAATCTCCCGCTGGCGGCGCGAAATCATGTTCTTAAGCAAAACGTTGGGCAGGTAGTAGCCGATGGCTGCAGCACACAGCAACCAGAACAGCAGCGTATTGGTGCTGTATTTGGCGCCGCCCGTGGTCAGAAGGAAAAACGCAACCAGCGGCAGGCCGGTGGCCAGCGTCGTTTTGGTGGCAAAGTAGATGGCGGGAGCAGAAGGCTGGCGGAAGCCTGCATTCATGAAACGGCTACGGAGCGTTGACATTTCCCAGCCATCACTGGGCAAGGAAAGCTTGGCCAGCGGGCCGCTCAATTTGATGATGCGCGCCACCCATGGGCTGGGTTCGTCGCTGGCAATCGCAGTTGAACGGCCAACGGCGACATCGAGGCGATTCTGCACGGGGTTGGCGGCGAACAGCCGCAGCGCCAACATGACGACACCGAAAACAGCCACAAAAATCAGCCCCAGAAACGCAAGTTGAAGGGTGGTCATGGTGCTTTGGCTCCTGAAAAATCTGGTTTGTTCACATCACACCCGGATACGGATGATCTTGCGCATCACGAGAATGCCGAGCACCATCATGACCACGGCGACAGCGATCATCTTGCGGCCTGCGGGGTCGGTGTACAGCACCTCGAGAAACTGGGGGTTCGTCAGCTGGATCATGAATGCCGCACCGAACGGCAGCAGCGACAAAACCCAGGCAGACATCTTGCCCTCGGCAGACAGCACCCGCACCTGCCCCATCAGTTTGATCCGGTCCCGGATGATGGCGCTGATACTCGTTAACAATTCCGAAAGATTGCCGCCTGTTTCACGCTGGATCAGCACGGCAATCACAAAGTAGCGCAGATCGGTGCTGGGCACCCGCGTTGCCATGTTCATGAGGGCATCCTGCATGGCGATGCCGAAGTTCACTTCGTCAAAAGCGATGCGAAACTCGCCTGCCAACGGATCGTTCATCTCGTCGCCCACCATCTTCAGCGCCGTGGGGAAGGCGTGTCCGGCACGCAAGGCCCGGCCCATCAGATCCAGTGCATCGGGAAGTTGATGCTCGATGCGATCCAGGCGCTTGCGCTTTGCTCTCGTCACATAAAGAAATGGGAGAAAGGCAGCAGCGCCCGCCAGCGCCAGCCGCAGCAGCCAGGGCATGGCGAGGTAACTACAGGCGAAGAAAACAACCAGGAACGCCAGCAGCGCCATGCCGAAGAACTCGCCCACGCTCCAGGACAGCCCCGATTGCTGTAGCAGACGGTCCAGCCTGCCAACACGCGGAATCTCCAGTAAAAGGCGCTGCATGAACGGCGTTCCGCTCAGCAGCCGCTCCTTGGTGATGGAAATGCTTGGCGCATCGCCATGTCCGCCTGCCGACATGACGCGAAGGCGACGCGCCACGCGCTCGGCTTCAGGCCCTTTGGCAGAGTTCCAGCTGAGGTAGAGGCCCTCAACCAGAAGGACCACCGCAATGAAAATCAGCGTGGCAAAAAGGTAGTAAAGGTAGTCCATGGCCGTTCAGTAGTGCTGCCTCAGTGGTATTGCCGTGTGGGGTCAAACAGTTTTTCGGATATCGAGATACCGAACGCCTGCAGTCTCTCCAGAAATCGCGGGCGGACCCCGGTGGCGCAGAAATAACCGATAACGGCGCCGTTTTCGCCTAGCCCCGTCTGCTTGAAGGTAAAGATTTCCTGCATGGTGATAACCTCGCCTTCCATGCCGGTGATCTCCTGGATGGAAATCACCTTGCGCTTGCCGTCGGTCAGCCGTGCCACCTGCACCACCACGCTGATCGCGGAGCTGATTTGCTGGCGCATGGCTTTGGTGGGCAAGGTCGCAACGGCCATGCTGACCATGTTCTCCAGCCGGGTGAGCGCGTCGCGCGAGGTGTTGGCGTGTATGGTTGCCATCGATCCTTCATGGCCGGTATTCATGGCCTGCAGCATGTCAAGCGCCTCGCCGCCACGCACCTCGCCCAGAATGATCCGGTCCGGGCGCATGCGCAGCGCGTTGCGCACCAGTGCCCGCTGGGTCACCTCGCCCTTGCCCTCTATGTTTGGCGGGCGTGTTTCCAGGCGCACGATGTGCGGCTGCTGAAGTTGGAGTTCGGCGGCGTCTTCCACCGTCACGATGCGTTCGGCCATGCTGATAAAACCCGAGATTACATTGAGCATGGTGGTCTTGCCACTGCCCGTGCCACCCGAGATCAGGATGTTGACCTTGGCCTTGCCCAGCCCCTGCAGGATTTCCGCCATTTCAGCCGTAAGGCTCTTGTATTCCACCAGATCGACCAGGCGCAGCGGTTTGGCGGCAAAACGGCGAATCGACATGATGGGCCCGTCAATGGCCAGAGGCGGGATGATGGCATTGACGCGGGAGCCGTCAGGCAGGCGCGCGTCCACCATGGGGCTGGACTCATCAATGCGGCGGCCGACGCGCGAGACGATCTTGTCGATGATCTTCATCAGGTGCGCGTCATCGGAGAATGTCACGTCGGTCAGTTCAAGCTTGCCATACCGCTCCACGTAAACCTGCTTGTAGGTGTTGACCAGTATGTCGGATATGCTGGGGTCGGCCAGCAGCGTTTCCAGCGGGCCAAAACCGAGCATCTCGTTCTGAATGTCGCGCGTCAGGTTCTTTCGCTCGGTCTCGTTGATGACGACGACTTCCTCTTCGAGCAGGCGTTCCACGAGCATCCTCAGCTCATCCCGAATCTGCCCCTGCGAAAGGCGCTGCATGCTTTCCAGGTCGACCCGGTCAAGCAGGGTTTGGTGGATGTGATGCTTCAGTTCCTGATAGGCACGGTTGTCGATGCCGCCCGGACGCTGGCCGGAAAATGGCGCGTTATTGGTCTGAGTGCCGTTGACATTGCCGCCACCACCGTTACCGGTACCCAGACGTTCCCGAATTGAGATGTTCTCTGCATTCATGGCGATATCTCCGTTGACTGGCTAATCCTGAACTCCGTACATCAAGCGCGTTGAAAAACCCGCGAGAACCATCCCTGCGATGCCTGGTCTTCTTCTCCCGCCAGCCATTTGGCAAATTCCTGCAGGGACTTTGAAATCGGGCTGTTTTTCGCGAGCTTTAATATGGGTACTCCCTGGTTGACTGAAGCCGCCGCGGCTTCGTAGTGGTTGGGGATGCTTCTGAAGACCTCCATACCGTAGGCGGCCTCCAGATCCTGCCGCCTGATTTCGCCGCTTTTCTCGTGGCGGTTCACGATCAGATGAATTTTGTCCTTGCGGTAATCGAGAGAGCGAAAGACGTTCAGGAGCCGCTTGCCATCCCGTATGAAGGGCAGGGTGGTTTGCAGAATTGGAAAAATCATGTCGGCCTGGTCCAGCGCGCGAATGCTCACCGCGTCCAGGCTCCGCCCCATGTCAAGCAGGATGAAGTCGTAATGGCGCCTCGCGAGCTTGAGGATCACGTCGATATGCTCGGGCTTCACGTAGCTCGCGTGTGTCGGGTCCTCGGGGGCCGCCAGCACGCCATAGTTCGGATCGATGTTGAGCATGCTCGAGGCAAGAAACGAAGGATCCAGCCTGTGTATTTGCTGGCAGACTTCTGAAAGGGTTACCTGTGGTTTTTGATCAGAGACGAACAGCGAGGCGTCACCGAACTGCAGGTTCAAGTCAATAAGCGCAACCCGCTTTTTTTCCTGCACGGCCAATGTGTAACCCAGGTTGGTCGCCAGGAAGGTCGCGCCGCTGCCTCCCTTGCAGGAAACGAATGCCAGCACTTTGCCGTGGGCTTGGGCGCGACTTTCGATCTTTTCTTCAATGCGTTGAATGGCTGCGACCAGGTCGCCAGCGTTCACGGGCGACGACAAGACCTCGCGCACCCCGGCGCGCATGGCCTGAAGGAGAAACTCGGGCGTATGCTGCTGGCAAAGAAGAATGAATGCCATGCGCGGATACAGGTGGCTCAGGCGCTCAAGCCGCTCCAGGTCACCGCCTTCTACCGATGGTTGGTCCAGCACCAGTACGTCCGGCGACGAAAGGTCGGCGATACCGGCCAGCTTTTCCAGTGTGCCGGAAACGACATCCACTCCGTCCGAGGAGTTACGCTCGCGGAGCAGCCTGGCTATCTCCGTGAGATGTTTGTCGTTCCGGGAGACAACTGCGATTTTCAATTCAAGTCCTTGGCTGTGTAGGCGGGTTGTAATGCATGTCTGCTAGTTAAGTTCAAATCCCATGCTTTCTGCATGCATGATGACAACAGAGGTCGGGAGCCCGATATTCAGAAAACTGAACAGGCTGACCATTGGGCTGTATGTCACGTTGTCTATCGAGACACGCACGCTGTAAATGCAACTGGCTGCTCGGGTGGCGTCTCCACAGGCGGAGAAGTTGTCGCTGGGATCGGTCGGGAATGGGTTGACCACTGCGCCGGTCTTTGTCAGGTAGGTGACGGTGATGTTGGAATCCGCGACTTCATCACCGGCCGGAAGCGATGTACCACCGAACAAGGCGATGTTTTTAATCGCCGGTACCTGGTCAATCCAGCGAACCACAGCCGCGCGTGCGCCACGCCGGGTCACTTCCTGCATGGTGTTGTAAACGTAAAGCATCCGCCCGAACTCGAGGATGGCAAAAAGTATGGTGAAAAAGAGCAGGGAAATGATGGCGAATTCGACAGCGGCAACACCCCCTTGCCGCGTGAATGGGGATGGATGCGCTGATGGATGTGCTGGTGAATGTAAGGTTCGCATTTTTTCACTCCTCACAGCATGTAGCGCATGGTGGTGTGCGGTGAGAGGTTTGCCGTGTACGAAGAACTTCCGCCAAGCAGGAAAGGAATGAACTGACCGATGGTCATGGAGTAGCCAATGATCTGAACCCGCACGCCGCCCGGTGCGGTGCCGTTGGTGCAAGAGGCATCAGCAAAAGTCGCATCGAGGCAAGTCACACTGACGTTTGCAGTCGTGAAATTGGGCACGCCCGCATCTGTCACTGCATTAGCTACTAGTGTTTTTGCATTCGCGACGCCTGGCGTGTCGATAGTGGCCTTGTCTGTGACCGACATCAGGCGCGCGCCATCCCGCGTGGCCTTGGTCAGCGCATCGTAGTACCAGAACGCGCGGCCAAATTCAAAAATTCCGGCGAGGATACTGATCAGCAACGCAAGAATGAGGGCGAATTCCACGGCGGCACCACCCTGCTGGCTGTTGGGTTGCCGTCTCGCTGGAATGGGTTTTGCGGGGATCATTTGGTTCACCGGTACAGCTTGATGTCTGAAATGGGGATCGGCTCCACGAGACCGGCAAATTCACCGTAAACCTTCTTCGGGTTTCCCGTCAGATCCGCCCGCGACTGAAGAAAAAACCGGCCTATTCCTTTAACTGGCAAAGTTGCGCAAGACAAGCCACCACCGCCGATGCCTGCGCAATCGACAATCACCAGTTTCATCAGGCGACGGTTTCGCGTGCCGGGAGGATGTGTGGGGGGGGGCTGGAAGTATCTAAAAGTCGAGCCGGAGGCTGTCTCGTTGTACGGGGAAGCCGAAGTTCCCACGGGGAAAGGCGGAATCGCCGCCGAGGTGGGATAGCCCGCCGTGGCGGAAAGCCCTGGGTTGTAGAGCGTTGGCCAATCAGCTGGTGAAAAGGGCGCTCCCACTGTAAAAGTGGGCGTTGCACCGGCTGCCTGTACCGCGTGGGAGTGCGACCATAAAACGCCAAAGTTGGCTGCGGTTGGTGGATTCCCCGGAAAACCCACCGGTTTTTGCGTGATCGGATCCACGCTGATCGATTGCTGGGTGGGCGCTGGACTCATCCAGTCGGCTGGAGCACTCGGTGGCGACACGGTTGGCGGCAGTGTGTAATCGTATTGTTTGACATTGATGTCTGGCGGCGAAGTCGCCGGGTCGCAGGCAGACCCACCTGGGAACTCATCAAGGCGCGAATTGAATGCTTTTTCAATGGCGCCCGCCGAATAGCCGGTATTCGCATAGACCTGCAAAGTAGAGCCCACAATTGTTGAACTGCCCTGGCAGATAAAAGGCGCGGTAAAGTTTGCGCTGGAATGGCTGGGGTCGCAAGCTGCGGGTGGGCTGTCTACCGGATTGAGCAGCATCGGCACACCGCTTGCGCCCAATGGGCCCAGTTCAGGAATGTTGTAGGTGATGCCACGTCGAAACCCCAGTTCCACCAGTTCGTTGGTACCGGGCATAACGTTTGTCAGGTTCACCGGATCCAGGGCGCAGACACCCAGGGGGGTCACATCAACCACAAAATAGCCAGCAACAGCAAGACCCGATGTACTCACTGTGTCGACGCCTGCGACGCGCATCAGATAAGTGCCAAGCACTTTGAGCCCGGTATCTACCTTGATGAAAGTCTTGCCTTGCGGGGCAGCCTGTGCCGCGGCAACGCTGGACCAGGGGCCGTCCGGGCTGGGACCAAATTCAATGTTCGCCAAGGCCAAGGTCACGTCGGTAGCAAAGTTGTACTTGTTTTTCGCCGATATGGCTTGCGCCTTGCTGACCGCACCGTTGATGCCGGCAGTGGTTTCGTTGAGGTCCTTCGCACCGGCCAGCGCTGCGGCATCGGCGGCGTTCTGCAATTCCGCTTTGGCGATATAGAGATGGCCGAGGTCAAGAACAACGCCGCCCATCGCAAACAGGACGACAACGGTCAGGCCGAAGACGATGGCAACGGCGCCACGTTCACTTTTTCGATATTCCGATGTCGTTTTCATTGCCTTCACCTCCCCAGCGGGGTTTAACACAACGCCCTATTTCCCTACGGTGATGCTCAAAGGGGTGAGCGGTGCAGGCGCCTGATATGACTTCTGGTATTCGTCATAACCGCTCTTGGCTGCCTTGCCGTTCATCCCTTGGACTGGATCGGTATTGCGCGACGCCTCAGGGTTGAGTATTTGCTGCACTTTGAGCAGAGAGACAGACTTGCCAAAATCATGGTCCAGGCGCGGCGTTGGCGACACGCAGCCTGTGACTGCGAGCAAGATTCCGAATAACCCGCAAAAGGTGCAGGCGGTAGAGAGGTGAGTGCGTTTCATGATGGCTCTCCTATTTGACTTCAAAGCCGGTTGCAGAACCATCCGGTTTCTTGTCTTCCGGTGGCGCGGCGCCTTCCATTTTTCCGCCCAGGAAGAACTCGGAGCGGCTGGGCTCGACGTACGGGTCGGTCGGCAGTTTGTAATCTGACGGCAACGGCTTGACCAGGTGCGGGGTCACAATGAAGACCAATTCAGACCTGTCGGTCTGAAAATCGCTGCTGCGAAAGAGCGCGCCAAGCACAGGTACTTCCCCGAGCAGCGGGAAGGCATTGATGTTGGCTGTGACGTTGTTCTTGATCAGGCCGCCGATGGCGAAGCTTTGGCCATCGAATAGCTGGACGGTGGTGCTTGCGCGGCGTGTGGTGAAGGAAGGCAAAATTGCCGTGGTGCTCGAACCAGTGGCCGAAATGCCAACGCCCTGGCGGTTCAAATCCGACACCTCGGGTGCGACCTTGAGGTTGATGCGGCCGCCTTCCAGTACGGTGGGCAGGAACTTCACCGAAACGCCGAATTCTTTCTCTTCCAGCGAGATTTCACCGTTGTTGCCAGTCTTGACCGGGATGAAGATTTTTCCACCTGCCAGAAAGCTGGCTTCCTGGCCACTGATGGCCATGATCGTGGGTTCAGCCAATATCTTGAGCAGGCCATCACCTTTTTGTGCATCAATGGTCAAAAAATTCCCGCTGTTCTTGAAGGCTCCGACACTGCTGGCGGCGCCGGTGAGCAGGTTGGACAGCAAGGTGTAGGTCCAGCTTCCGGTTGTTTTGCGGCCGCCGATGCTGGCTCCCAACTGGTCTGCCAGCGTCTTGGAGACCTCGGCCACCTTGACTTCCAGCATGACCTGCTGCGGCGCAGCGATGGAGAGCATGTTGACGACCTTGACATTGTCGGACTGCTGGCCACCCGTCGAACCTCCCGATGCGCCGCCAGTCTGGCCGCCGCGCGAGCTGCGCTGCACGTAGGCATTGGCGACCGAAAGGATCTGGTCAGCCTTGACCACATCGGAAACCATGCCGGAGAGGATCAGGGTGTCGGCGGCCGTCGTGATCCTGAGATCTTTTTCGCTGGCGAACATCTGATCGAGCCGCGAGCGCAGCGCCACGGTGTCCATGCCGACGGCGATGTCGATGATGGTCGCATCGTTGGCTTTGTTCCAGAGGATGAGGTTGGTGGAGCCAACAGATTTGCCGAGCATGTACAGCTCGCTGGGGTTGAGCAAAATCACGTCGGCGATTCGCGCGTCACCCACGGAAAGCCGTGTTGCCGGGGAGGGCAGGCGCATCAGGGTGGATTTGCCCTCCGAGAGGGTGATTTGCGGCGCCAATTCGACCTTGCCGGTGATCGGAGCCCTCGCTTGAGTGACCACGGCCTTGGGCTGGGCGGTTGCGGCTTGTTTCCCTGGCCCGGAAGTGGCTGTCGGGGGATTTTTCGCCGCGAGATTGCCTGCCTCGATAGCGACCTGGCCATGCGCCAGTGTTGAAGCCGCCATCACGCCTGTTACGGCAAATGCCATGCGAATTAAAGCCGGCCTTGCCTGGGTGCGGAGTGTGCTCATCAAATACCTCCTTCGGGTTTTCTTAAAATTGTTGGGTGCTGCGTTCCAGACCTTTGATCACCTCAACGCGGTCTGGAGTAGTGGGGGCAGGCGCGGCCACCCGCTTTGCTACGGGTCTCACTGCGACCTTCGGCGCGGATGCGGGCCGGACTTCGGGCGCTGGAGCCTTGACATCAAGCAATGTTGTCTTGGTCGCACCTTTTGTATTCACCGGGTTCGGATCGATCTGGTTCCTCAGCACCAGCGAGAGGGAGCCAACGCTGCGTGCCAAATCCAGTTTTTCAGCTTGATCGGGCGTCAACTCGAGGGTGACAGCATTGACGACCTTGGGCTTGGTTTCATCGCGGCTTGATTCCTGGGCAATGGCCAGCACCAGAATGCGTTCCAGCACGATCTTCGAGATGGTCAGGTCCTTGCCTCCGCCGCCTTTTCCTGCTTCGTCCTGGGTATTGACGAGAATGTCCACGAAATTGCCGGGCAGGGCAAACCCGGCTACGCCGACGACGTCATTGACGCGTACCGTCATGGCACGTTTTCCATCGGCAACCACGGCAGAAAGGCCACCTTGTGTACCGGGCGGCGCAAGCTTGCCCTCCATGATGGGTTCGCCGCGCTGGATGCTGGTGCGCGTGACGCGGGTTTCGACCTGTTTGGCATCGGTGATGGCGCCGGGCGGCATGGCACTCGCCGGCCAATCGACCATGCGGACCATCTCCGGGCTCAGCCTGGCGCCGAGACTGATGTCAACAGTGGCAACCGCAACCTTGCTGGTGTCTGCTGAGGCTTGGGCACTGATCCAGCGGGCAGCCACGACGACTGCTCCAAATGCGAGGACGACCGCCACGGCGATCATCACCAATGCACGTGTGTTTCTCATTTCTCACCCCCTCTGTTTAGTCCAACATAGTCCAACATGGTCCATCACCTCTTCATTACCTATTCATTACCTATTCATCACTGCTGTTGATGATTCCGGTATGAGTTCTTTTTTCAGAGCGTTAGCGTCACGAACCCACAAAGTAGTTATTCCAGGCCCAGTCCAACACCCCGGCATCGAGAACAGGCGCCTTTCCGTCATACCGCGCCAGATCGCGAACCTGCGCGAGGATGTCACGCGGATAGCAGGCAAGCAGTGGACGCATTTCCTTGTAATGAAGCTCATTCAGCAGGTAATGGAAGGCCTCTGCTGTGTAGGGCACGTGGAACTCCTCACACACCTGGCGGAATATTTGTTCATATTGCAGCTCTGTCAGCGATCCGACGTGGATCTTGTAGCCCAGCCGCCGCAGGAATGCGCCATCAGCCAGTTGCTCGGGCGGCATGTTTGAAGAGAACACCACAATCACATCGAAGGGAATCTGAAACTTGTAGCCGGTGTGCAGCGAGAGATAGTCCACACGTCGATCCATCGGAACAATCCAGCGGTTCATCAACTCGACTGGCGAACAACGCTGACGGCCCAGATCGTCAATAACGAAAATGCCGTTGTTGGCCTTGAGATGGGGTGGCGCCTGGTAAAAACGCGTGCCATGGTCAAACTGCAGATCCAGCATCTCTAGGGAGAGCTCACCGCCAGTGACCACTGCCGGACGCATGGCACGGACCCAGCGGGTGTCAAGCGGAGTGCGTTTGTCGAGTCCACTTGATTTTTCTGACGCGTCGTTCACGGGCCTGTGCACGATCGGGTCGTAGATCTGCACGACTTCACCATCGACCACAATGGCATAAGGCACCGATATGTTGCCCTTCAAAAGGCCGGTCATGCGTTCGGCCAGGTAGGTCTTTCCGGCGCCGGCAGGACCGTGAATAAAAATAGCCCGCCCGGAGTTGACGGCGGCACCCAGTTGTTCCAGCAAAATGGGACTCACCACAACACCGGTGAAGTCATTGGCCATGTCCTCGCGGGTGATGCACATCTGCGCAACGCTTTGTGCATTGATCTGCGCGTTGTACGCGGCCAGGGTGACGGGAGCGGGGCCGGTATAGGCGTTGCGGCTCAAAAATTCCGCAGCCCTGGCGCGACCAAGGTCGGTGAGGTTGTAGGTGAGGTCCGCATCGGTACCGCTGTCGCCCCGGCGCGTGACTTCACACAGCTTCTCGGCGCGCAGGAACACGATCAGCGGGTCCAGTACGCTGACGGAAAGCTTGAGGTGGGCAGAAAGCTCGACCAGGCGAACCTGCCCGCGCACAAAAAGCATTTTGGCGACAAGCTCGACCAGAAACAAAAAAGGCAGGCCGGTTTCTTCCGGCGTGCGCGGCGCACGGGGCAAGGGAGCAACGGCCGATTCGAGGTTGATCACGGTGTGTTCCGTATTGGCTTCAGCAAGCATTTTTTACTACTCCCTGTTTTTTTGTTGGCACGATTTTTTTGATCGAAAAAAGTATCAACAATTATCAAAATACATATGGAATTACGCGAAAGCGCACTCGCTTCGCATACTCGGCATAAACGGGATCTACGGCAAGGTGTTTTTCTTCCCGGACCAGGCGGACAAACAGGAACCCCAGCGACATCATGTAAAGAAGGAGGTTCCACCACGTGGTGTTTGAAAGGATGTATCCGGTGAATAGCACCAGGTAACTCGCGTACATGGGATGACGCACAAATCTGTACATTCCCTTTGTTTTGATCTTTCGCTTGGCAGCAACGAGCGCATAGCTGCGATTGAGCGAGAGCAAGCCGAAAATCTGCAGGGCGGTGCCGAGGACAACAAGGTACTTGGCTGCTGGCAGCAGTCCCCACGATGCAGGTATGAATAAAAGCGGCGTGAACGTGCCGGCCAGCGCAAAAAACCAGTCCAACGGATCCGTTGAAACGGTGACCGGGGCGCTGCGAAAAACGAAAAGTGCGGCCGACAGCATTTCCGAAACAGAGATCACCACATAAATCCATTCCCCACTGTTTTGAAACGCCAGCATGTGGCGATAGGCAAACAATCCCCACAGCGCGGCCATGACAAATCCGGCCAGCAAGTTAACGACCTTCGAATCGAGCAACTGCTGTGGCTGCCTGGTCCCAAGCCGGTTCGCGGGCGACGCCTGGTCTGAACGAGACACTGGCGCGTCATCACCAGCAAAAGAGATTACTGGCTCTTTGGGATTCATGGTGCGCAACATCAGGTGCGCTGATTTTGTGTTTGTGTTCATACAAAGAGCGCATGCCCGCTGTGCGCCAAAACAAGGTGAATAAAAGTCCCGGCTGCTATGGCAACCGCATAGGGAAGGTTGCCCGCTAAGGTTGGTAGCGCATCTATTCGCGCGCTGCCGCCATGCAAGGCCTTGAACATCGTGTCCACCATCAGGAAGCGAACATTTGCCAGGGTGTGCCGTAAAGCGCCGCTCCACAGTGCGACCGCAATGGCAAGAACGCCTCCAGCGACGAGGGTCGTCAGGACGACATCAACGGCTGCGGCGGGACCGAGAAACCCGCCAACCACGGCCATGAGCTTGACGTCGCCGGCGCCCATGGCGCGCACCATATAAAGGGGAAGAAACAGCCCGAATCCGGCCAGGGCACCCAAGCCCCAGACAGAGGCACTGCCATTGCTAAACAGGAGTTGAATGCCAAGGCTTGCAATGAGGCCGGTCAGCACCAGCCAGTTGGGGATTCGCCTCGACTTGATGTCGAACCAGGCCGCAACGCCGAGCAGGGTCATCAAGGTGACCACGTTGACCTCAGTAAACAGGTCGCCGAACAGGGATAGCGCTTGCGGGGTCATGATGGTCCCTGAGTTAGTGAGGGTGTTCACATGGTGTTTTCAGGGGCAACTGCCGCCGCTGGTTGCCGCCGCCTCAACGCACCTTGAAACCATGTCCCACAAGCCAAGCGTTTTGCTGCCAACCAGTGCTACCGCACTCAAAATGACAACGGTGATCAATGCGCCCAAAAGGGCGTATTCAATGGTCGTGACCGCATCCTCCAGCGGCACCAAGTCGCTCATGAGATGAGTTCTCATTGTTTCGCTCGACCTTTATTATTGAAAAATGCTCCCGGTACCGACTCTCGCCAGGAGCATTTTCAAACGACAACATGAAACCGCTTAACTCGAAGCCAATGCGGTTCCGATAGAACCGAATACTTTCGCAAGCTGGGTTCCGACAATCGTCACGCTGGCAATGATGACCACAGCGATAAGTGCAGCAATCAGGCCATACTCAATGGCCGTTACGCCGTCTTCTTCGCGAATGAATTTCTTGATGAAGTTCATGATGATTTCCTTTTCAGATCAAAGAGTTAACGTTTCCCAAGGTTTGCCGCAAACACGCCTCAGTGGAAGGGCCTGGATGAGCGACATTACTGGCGACCGCCTCGCAGACTTCTCGGTTGTCTTACACCCTGTCCCATCGCCGTGGCGAGGAATGAGGCTTAGATAACCCCCTGAGCGACACCGCTTGCGTAAGAAGCGCGCCTGATGGGCTTACTTCACACTTTGGCGTTGTCTGGGGTCAGTTTGCGCGTTACAAGCAGTTGCGCCAATAGCTTTAATTGGGTACCCTGTTCCCTAGTGTTTTCAGCAATATTTTTTGGACTATGAAGTCAGCATCCATGGCTAGCCGGGCTTGATCTGCTATCAAATTAGGAGGGAAGTAAAGGGATGAAATCGGTAGTAACAAAACGTATCAAATAGACTAAAAAGCAACAATTTTTGTAGGACAGCACGAAATTTCTTTTAATCTTTTCCAGAAACGTAAAAAAATCACACCCATAAAAAAGGCTTTTGCGTTCAAATGGCTGTGTGAAATAGTCACTTCAGTAACAAGACGTATTCTTGACATGAGCCTTGCTGTTTGAGTCAACAGCCGGGCCAAACGGTGAAAGCGAGGGACTTATGGACAACTCAAGCAGGGGCGGCTCCACGTTATCGCCCACACTTGGTGGAGCCTACGGTCAGCCCCAGGCTGCACGCTCATCGCAGGAGGCTACTCCCTCGATGTGGCCCGCTTTTCTGGCAGGCCAGCCTGGCAAGCCGGTACGTGTTGTGCTGATTGATGATGATGTGCACATGCGCAGGGTGATCTCTCATGAGCTGCTGGGTGATTTGCGTACCGATCTGGTGGCCCAGGCTACCAGCATGCGCGAGGGCCGCCGGCTGATCTCGCAGCACGAGTTCGACGTCATGCTGGTTGACCTGAATCTGGGTGACGGCAACGGCCTGGACCTGATCGATCACATGAAAACCGTTCGCCCCCTGGCAGAAGCCGTGGTGATCTCGGCCATGGAAGACGAGCAGCACGCGCTGCGCGCATTTGAGCTGGGTGCCACCGGCTACCTTGTCAAGAACTCCTGGTTCGGAAACTTTCCCCAGGCCGTACTGCAGGTGGTCAACGGCGGCGCGTCAATCACTCCCAACCTTGCACGCAGGCTGCTGCATCGGCTGGAGCACACACAGGAAGCGGTCCGCCAGACTGCGGAGCAGAAAGACAAGCTCTCCGATCGCGAAAAAGAAGTGCTCAAGGCGGTTGCGGCGGGTTACACCAGCGGTGAGATTGGTTTGCGGCTGATGATCAGTTGCCAGACGGTCAACACCCACATCAAAAACATCTACCGCAAGCTGCAGGTTCGCAGCCGGGCGCAGGCCGTCAACTTTGCGGCCCATCGCGGTCTTTTGTAAAGCCCATCATGTTCAACGCGGCGCAACAGGGTCTGGCGCTGGCAGCTGCCGCGATCGGCATACCGCTGGCGTCTTTGGCGCTCAGCGGCTCGCGTAAAGCCTGGCGCCACCATCACAACCCTGTTGATCTGGCCATGGGTACGGCGGCGGGTCTATGGCTGGTGCATTTGCTGGTGACCACGTCCCTCGATTTCGTGGCCGGCAACTTTCCTTCTGTCGAGGTTCCCTCGATTTATGTGGCGCGGCTGGGCTATCAGGCGCTCATGATCGGCGTTGGTTTTTTTCTGTTAACCAGTGCCGGCGTGGCCAGTGTACGGGTGTACCTGTTGCTGGTCGTGCAGGGTGTGGCAGGCGTGGTGGCGCTGCACTGGCCTCATTGGACCGGGGGCGCGCCAGCGCCTGCTTACGAGGCCTGGCTTGCCATCAACCTCCTGTCTGCCATGCTGCTGAGCGCGGCAGTGGCCTGGCGTGTGTACCTGAGCCGCAGTTACGCCGCTTGGCTGGCACTGGCGGGCTGCGTGATTGGCCTGGGCTTGTGCATTGACCAGATAACGCTGGCTGACAATGCTCGGCGCTTTGCAACGATGTCGGATGACTTATATGCGGCTTTTTTGATGGTGATATGGCACTTGATGACGCAGCGCGTGGGATCACCTGAAACGCGCTCGGCCTCGATGCATGATTTTCAGCACAGCACCGGCTTTGAACCTCTCACAGGTTTTGGACCGGCGCACGATGCAGCCGTGGTGGCCCTGGAGCGCCGCCGCATTGCGCAGGACCTGCATGATGGTGTGGGCTCTCAAATCGTGAATATCCTGTCGTCGCTTGACAGCCATGCACCGCAACAGCAGGCCGTGGCGCTGGCGCTGGAGCAATGCCTGGTCGACCTGAAGATGACGGTAGACGCCATTGACAGCGCCGACGACAACGTGCTGGAGGCGCTGGGCCGTTTGCGCTACCGGATCCAGCACACCCTGGACAAGCTCGGCATTCGCATGGTCTGGAAGGTGGATGTCTGCGACGAGCTGGAAGCCGTGCGGGGGGTGCAGGCACAGCAACTGCTGCGGATTGCGCAGGAGAGTCTGTCCAATGTCATGCGCCATGCCCATGCCTCGGTGGTCGAGGTTGTGTGCCGCTTTGTGCCGGAAACGCAGCAGCTGGTGCTGGAAGTGCGCGACAACGGCGAGGGCATTGCCCGTGGCAAGGACGGGCGCCCATCCGGCAAGGGCCTGGAAGGCATGCGCCGCCGCGCCCAATGCATTGGCGGTGAATTGGTGATTTCAAGCAAAACTGGCAGGGGCACCCGTGTGCGCCTTGTCCTGCCGCTGGCAGGAGACCGGATCTTGCCCAAGCCCCAGCCCCTCGCTGTGCGGGATAGCGCGCACGCCCACTGAAGGCCACTGACGCCCCTGACGCCTACTGACAAAGCGGGCAATAGCGAGGGTAATCTCAAGTGTTCAAGTGTCAGCTCGCGCACTGCAGGCTGACAGCCTGCATCGTGTTTCCGGTTTTCGTGTCGAACACCACCAGGTTCACCTGCCGTGCGTGGCCTGGCGCAGGTGCAATGCTGCGAAAGGTCAGCTTTTGCGGCGCCGCGCTGCCAGCCTTGTAGTCGCCGGCCCGCGCGTACTGGCGCACCACAAAATCATGCTTGAGGAATTCACCGGCGTTCTCACCGGCTTGCACCCTGGAGCTATGGCCATGCTCGGTGATGGTCCAGTAGGCGGACCAACTGGCGATCGGTTGCTGTCCGGGGATGTTTGCGGGGAGGTTTGTAACGGGTGTCACGCTGGCTTCGAACTGGTCTGCACCCAGTTGTTGCACGGTGATGCTGGCGCGAGCAGGTTCCCTGGCACTGGGCTGGTTAAGCCAGGCGGACGAGTTGGACCAATTGGGCCAGTCGCGGCCATTGAGCACGACTTGAGGTGTGTAGATGTTGCGCAGATTGTTTCGGGCTGCCACCTCGCGCTGGCGGTTCGTGTAAGCCGGCGCGGCAAAGCGATCGACCCAGCCTATGTAGTCCCAGTAGCCGACATGAAAGGCCTGGATCACCACGCCCTTGTCTTTGAGGCTCGATGCCCATCTATCGGCGGGTGGGCAAGAGCTGCAGCCTTCGGACGTGTAGAGCTCAATCACCGGTGTGATGGTGGCGCCGGAGCTTGCGGCGCATTGGTATTGTGCTGAAAAAGTACTGGAGGCCACCATCAACAGGGCAGTGGTCGTCATGAGTTTTGTAGCGGCCGGCAGCATGGTTTACTCCGTGGTTGAGCTACGCGCCAAACCGAACCTGGCAGAAACCCGTGACCAGCGGCGGTAGCCCTTATTGGTCGCTCATCAAGCCGCTTTCTTACTCCTTCCCGCCTTTGGGGGAAGGTAGGGATGGGGGCTCTGTGGACTTCTTTCAGGCAAAGCATGTGCGCTTGCTGTGCCTTTCGCCCCGTTTTGCGTCGGCTGACAAATGCTTGCCTCGTCTGCCCCCATCCCAACCTTCCCCCAGAGGGTGAAGGAGCCACGAGAGGTTCATCGGCGGTAAAGCCACTCAAGTTTCAAATTCCAATGAAAAAATTGGCTCAAGAGATTGAGTTTTATTGGCGTTAGCAAGGAAGGTTCATTCCTTCTTTAGTGAATTGGAATTAGCTTGAGAAGAACTTGCCTTACTTGAAACTGTACCTGGGTCGACAAGGGTTCTTACATGAACCACGGCCATTTCGTCGGCATAAAGGCGGCGCCAATTGGGAAGGTGATCAAGCAAGGCAACCGCTGGGCTACCAGGCTGTAACAGGGTCCACCCTATCTTGTACTTGGCCAGTAGATCTTCCAGGCCAGCCGACTTTGTCAGGGCGAGCGCATCCAGATACTCCTTAAGAAAATCGTCCTTGTACATGTCGGAACGACCGTCTATGAAGGGCGGAATACCTGCATAAATGAGATAGCCGCCCCAGCCGTTGTAATTGAGCACGGGCCCTTTGACGCCGGCTTCATGAACTGTCCGGATCGCCTTAGCCAGGCTGGTGGAATCTGGCGGTTGCGGTGGGCGGGTATGAGCAATCCATTGGGTAAGTAATAGCAAGAAGCCGAAGGCCAGCATGACTGCCCACTTACCTGCGGGCGTCGCCAGTTTATGGAAAAATCGGTCCACGGTTTCTACGTTCTGCTGGGCCTGCATGGACTGGCGCCACTGGGCTGCAAAAGGTGTCGCAAAAATGAGGGGCGCGAGCAAACCAAGCAACTCGATGTTGCGAACGTGTTTCAAGGCGAGATGCAGCAAGCCGAGAAGCAACAAAAGCCTGATCGGCGGAAGTTTAAAACCCTTGTGTATGACCAGCGCTAATCCACATAGCAACCAAATTTCCAGAGGTTGGAACATGTGAAAATCTGGCGACTGCCATTCACTGATGCGCGCCAATGCATAGCTTTGCTCAAACAGGAATTGCCAAGTGAAAGAAATGCCTTGTATCCCATGGGGTGTGATGAGGGCACTGGTTATTGCAAGGACGATGAATAGGGCCCACGACCTCGCTGTGCTTGCAAAGTAATGTGTGTGTTTGCAGGCGAGTAAGGCTTCCAGCGCAAAAACAAAAGCGAGTGCGAGCCCCAATGTGAAGCCGCCGTGCAAGTTTGCCCACAGTGTCATCACGGGTAGCAACCACAGGCGCGGTGCACGGCCAGATTCACTGGCATGCATCAAACCGACGACCCAAAGCATCATCATCGGCATGGCGAGTATGTGTGGTCGAGCATGCAGGTGACTTGCCGTCATGAAAAGAGCTAAAGCCGCAAACATCACGGCATGAACTGGCTCCAGAGACTTCAGCAAGGTCCGGGTCAGCAGCGCCAAGGCTGCCGCAAACGCTAAAGCCGTGATGGCGACGACACCCGTCCATCCCCCTAGGTCATGGGCACTGGCCAGGAGGACTTGGGACAACCACTCATGTGCCGTCCATGGTGTGTTGGGCATCGTGTGTGAAAACGGATCATGCGTAGGAATGGACCGGTGCTGAAATATCCACTGACCGGTGGCAATATGCAGGTAAGTGTCGTCATCTCTGAGCAGCCCATAGCCGCGCAGAAGAAGGAAACAATAAACCAGCGTCCCAACAATCAGCGGCCAGGAAAAAAGCCAGGCGGCGCGCTGCGCCGGAGTTCCAACATCGACAACAGTTGTGGTTTTTAAATCCATAGAGCAGGCCCCTTGGTATATCGAACCCCTTTCCTCGAAATGTATATCAAGGGCTTGGCGAACGTTCAAGGGACGTTACCCGTGGACTGAAAAAGAATGCTCCCCGGGCGTTACTGTCTTGGCGCTGGTCAATATTTACCTTAGCCGATCAAGGCTGACGGCACGGGTTCGTACAGGTTTGTCCATGGGGGCGGTAAAAGGGTGAGAAACCTCGTGCAACAGGCCTGAGGCCATAAAAAGACCGCTTGCACAAAACTACGCTGCAATCATCCCGAGGGGTCGCTTTGACGGTTCTTATTCAGCGCAGCCTTCAGACGAAGCTCGTGCTCGTGCTCGTGCTCGTGCTCGTGCTCGTGCTCGTGCTCGTGCTCGTGCGCTTGTCGCGCCTTTCGGCCTGCCTTGCGTCTGCTGACAAATGCTTGCCTCGCTGGCCCCCATCCCAACCTTCCCCCATAGGGTGAAGGAGCCAAACCAGCAGAAAGTTGATCTGGTACAAAACAGACCTGCTGAAGGCTCTGGCTACCTGTTTTACTCCTTCCCGCCTTTGGGGGAAGGCGGGGATGGGGGCTCCCCAGGGGGGCGAAGGAGTCAAACCAGGGGAGTGTTGACGCTGTCGTCCGCGTGGCTGTTGTACCCGTCGGCGCGCCGCTCCAGGCGATCTTCGAGCTGGCCCATATAAGCGGCCAGCGCGTTGTCTGACTGTTCGATGCGATCCAGCAAGGCCCGCTGTTGCTGCGCAAAGCGCTCTGCCAGTACAGTGTCTGCGGCCGCCTCGCGTTGCTGGGCGGCGATGGCCTGTACCTCCAGGTAATTGCGCAATTCGGTAAAGCGCGAGGCTTCGGCCCGGTCGGCCAGTTCGCGCTGGGTGTTCAGCTCACGGGCATATCGCCGGGTTTCGAGCAGGTTGGTGCTTTGCATGTAAAGCGTGCTGGCCAGAAAAACAACCGTGGCAACCACCAGCAGCAACAGCATGACAAGGCCTAGCGGAACCTGGATGGTGGTAAAGCCCAGGCTCAACACGCTGACACGGGTGAATTCATCCACATTGAGCGCAACAAATGCTGCCAGCAGGGTAATGGCCAGAATTAACAGAAGGGTGCGTAAACGCATGCGTGTCTCCCGGAGTGGTTGCAAAAACAGTTGTGAAATTTTGTGTCCAGGTCTCCGGTGAGTATGGATGTCCCGACGGTTTTTGGCTGTGGGACAATGCCGACCCTCAGCGTCAGTTTGCGGGCGCTGGCCCGTCCCACACCGGCTCTGGCCGCCGGTGGTCGTCGAGCCAGCCCACATTCATGGCTTTCTCATGGCTTTCGCCCCCATCTTCTTTCTCAACATGCAAAAAATCATCCGCCAGATCGCCACAGAAATCAAAGTCCAGGAGCATCAAGTCAAGGCAGCGGTGGATCTGCTGGACGGCGGCGCCACCGTACCCTTTGTGGCGCGTTACCGCAAGGAAGCCACCGGCGGGCTCGACGATATCCAGCTGCGCGAACTGGAGTACCGGCTGGGCTACCTGCGCGAACTCGAAGAGCGCCGCGAAACGGTTCTCAAAAGCATTGAAGAGCAGGGCAAGCTCACCCCTGAACTACGCGCGGCCATTGAGCTGGCGGCCACCAAACAGGACCTGGAAGACCTGTACCTGCCCTACAAGCCCAAACGCCGCACCAAGGGGCAAATTGCGCGCGAAGCGGGTATCGAACCCCTGGCTGACAGGCTGTTTGCGGATCCCTCGCTGAATCCGGCGGAAGAGGCCGTGGCCTTTGTGAAGGCCGAGAAGAACGAAAGCGGTGACGATTTCACGACCGTGCAGGCCGTGCTCGACGGCGTGCGCGACATCTTGAGCGAGCGCTGGGCCGAGGACGCTGCGCTGGTGCAGTCGCTGCGCAACTGGCTCTGGAGCGAAGGCCTGTTTTCATCCAAACTGGTGACGGGCAAGGACGAGAACCACCCCGACAACGCGAAGTTCCGCGACTACTTTGACTACGACGAACCCATCGGCCGCGTGCCGTCGCACCGCGCTCTGGCTGTGTTTCGCGGCCGCGGGCTGGAGATTCTGGACGCCAAGCTGGTGCTGCCGGAGCCACCCGAGTCCGGCAAACCCACGGGAGCGAAGGCGACCCCTACGGTGTCTTTGGCCGAAGGCAAGATTGCGCTGCACCTGGGCTGGAGCCACAAGATGCGCGCGGCTGACGACCTGATCCGCAAATGCGTGGCCTGGACCTGGCGCGTCAAGCTCAGCCTTTCCCTGGAACGCGACCTGTTTACCCGCCTGCGCGAAGAAGCCGAAAAGGTCGCCATCAAGGTGTTTGCGGACAACCTGCGTGACCTGTTGCTGGCGGCCCCTGCTGGCCCGCGCGTGGTGATGGGACTGGATCCGGGCATTCGCACTGGCGTGAAGGTGGCGGTGGTCGATGCGACCGGCAAGCTGGTCGAGACCGCCACGGTTTACCCGCACGAGCCGCGCAAGGACTGGGACGGCTCACTCCATACCCTGGCCAAGCTCTGCGAAAAGCATGGTGTGAACCTGATCGCCATTGGCAACGGTACGGCCAGCCGGGAGACCGACAAGCTGGCAGCCGACCTGATCAAGCTGATGGCCAAGGTCGAGCAGGCAATTGAAAAGGTTGTGGTCAGCGAAGCCGGCGCCTCGGTCTACTCCGCCAGCGAATTTGCCTCGCAGGAGATGCCGGACGTGGACGTGAGCCTGCGCGGTGCGGCGAGCATTGCGCGCCGCCTGCAGGACCCGCTGGCCGAACTTGTCAAGATTGACCCGAAATCGATTGGCGTCGGCCAGTACCAGCACGACGTGAACCAGAGCGATCTGGCGCGCAGCCTGGACACGGTGGTCGAGGACTGCGTGAACAGCGTGGGTGTGGACCTGAACACGGCCAGCGTGCCGTTGCTGGCGCGCGTCTCCGGCCTGAGCCAGACCGTGGCGAAGTCCGTGGTGCGGTGGCGCGATGCCAATGGCGCGTTCGCCAGCCGTGCCGACTTGCTGAAAGTGACGGGGCTGGGCGCCAAGACTTTTGAGCAGAGCGCCGGCTTTTTGCGCCTGCGCGGTGGCAGCAATCCACTGGACATGACAGGCGTGCACCCTGAAACCTACCCGGTGGTCGAGAAAATCATGGCGCACACCGGCAAGCCGGTCACCGAGCTCATGGGCCGCGCCGAGATGCTCAAAACGCTCAAACCCGAGCTGTTTGCCAACGAAAAGTTCGGCGTGATTACCGTCAGGGACATCATTGCCGAGCTGGAAAAACCCGGCCGCGACCCGCGTCCCGACTTCAAGGTCGCGCGTTTCAATGAGGGCGTGGAAGACATCAGGGACCTGAAGGAGGGCATGACGCTGGAGGGCACGGTGAGCAACGTGGCTGCGTTTGGCGCCTTTGTGGATATCGGTGTGCACCAGGATGGTCTGGTCCATGTCAGCCAGTTGGCCAACAAGTTTGTGAACGATGCGCGTGAGGTGGTCAAAACCGGCGACATCGTCAAGGTGCGCGTGACCGAGGTGGACGTGGCACGCAAGCGCATTGGCCTGACCATGAAGCTGGGCGACGCGCCGCAGAGGCGTGACGGTCCACGCGACAACCGCTTCGAGGGCGCGGCGCGCGGCCAGCAGTCACGTGGCCAAACCCAGGCTGCGCCGCAAAACACGGCCATGGCCTCGGCCTTCTCCAAACTGCAGGGTCAGCGCAAGTAGCTGCGGCGTTTTTGTAGCAGTTGTGCCCCTGAAACAAGGGACGTGCGACTGTGGCTGTAACTGTAGGCAGGGCGTCCGCAAGATTGGCGGTGCCGCACAAGGCACCCGCCGGGCGGCGGGCGCAGATCGCGCACGCCGTGGCTATGATGCTGGCATTACTCAAGGTTTTCGAAATCAGGGGCAATACGGTTCAGTTAAACACCGCAACCCGTTCGGGCTGATCCTGGCCAGGGCGAGCGGCCGAAAAAAAATGATACTGGCTACAGGAGGAGCAGCGTGACAATTGACATCCGTTGGCGATCGGTTTTTTCTTTTGTGGTCGCGACGTGTCTCGTCATCAGCCCCTTTTTAGTGTTTCCTCTGGTGCGAGGCGCTGCTTTTTACGACAACCAGCGATTGATCGAAGTTTTTTGTGGGGTTCTCGCGCTCGCTGTCATCGCTTGTCAGCTGGTGAATGGCTCTTCAATCCCTCTGCTATTCAGTCGCCCGATCGCAATCCTGCTGGTGTTGTTTTTTTTATTCGGATTTGTTTCCAGCAGTACAGCCTATTCGCCACGTCATGCATTTTTTGAGTGGGCAAACTTTCTTTTGCTGCTAGGCGTTGCATGGTTGATTGCGCGGGAGGTCAGCATCAGGAAAGACGTGTTGCTGGACAAGCTTCTCATGGTGTGTGGGCTCGCTTGTGCGTCGTACCTGCTGATAACAATCACCATCTATATCTCAGTGCTCAAAGCGGGCATTCAGCCATTGCCATTGCAGCTTATTGTGGGGTATGACAACTACCGCTTCTTTAATCATGTGCAGACCATCTCCTTGCCACTGCTGGGGCTGCTGGCGGCACGCATGCCTGACCGGGGTCGCCAAGTCATTTGGTGGGTGATCACCGCCTTATGGTGGATGCTTCTTTTTGTGGGCTTCGGGCGCGGCACTCTTGTAGGCCTGACCGTCGGAATAGCCATCGTCTGGTACGCCATGCCCAAGGTTGCTGGCGCCTGGTGCCGTGCCATGGCACTTGCCGGAGTGGCGGGCCTGCTTGCCTATCTGTTTTTCTATGTGGCACTTCCACTGATTCTGGGCATGGAGCCATTCGGTCTTTTCCTCATCAGCGTGGACCGCACTGCGGAAAACCCGACATCGGGACGCCTCTTGCTTTGGGCCCGCGCCATAGCAATGATTCAAGCAAATCCCTGGCTTGGAGTAGGTCCCGCGCATTTCGCGCACTATGGGCGCGGTATACAGTATGAGGCTGCTCCGCATAGCTGGGTGCTACAGATTGGCAGTGAGTGGGGAATACCCGCATTGCTATTGCTGAGCGGGGCACTCGCACTTGCCATGCTGCAGCTTTGGCAACTTCGAAAGGTTATCTCTACCGAAAATCAGGACATGCTCACCGCGTGGCTGGTCACGGGATGGGCCATTTCATTGGATGGTTTGGTGTCTGGGCTCATTGTGTTGCCGACCAGTCAGCTTTGGATCGCCTTGTATGTTGGTTGTGCCTGGGGATGGGCATCCTCACTATCATCAACAGTCAAAACCATTAACTGCCGGCAATCTTTCGGGAGCCGAATCACGATCACATCGGTGGCATTTCTATTAATTTATGCCGTGGCACACGGAATCTGGCACGAGTTGAAAGAAGAAAAATTTCAAAGTAATCGCTATTCAAAAGAGATTCTATATAGTCCCAGGATGTTTCACGACGGGAGTTTTTGAACTTCACCTTGTCGGGTTCTGGTAGCCGATAGGCTCACCCGATCCAGTGGGGCAAGTAAATTCACCCCGCTCGGCAACCTTCGCATGGAGGCGGTGATGGATCTTTAGACGAACCGGCCACGGCGTGAGGCTCGCGGGTTGGTGTTGGGGCGCTTTTACGGGGTAGGGTGCCCAAAACGCAGGTGACGGAAAGAAAGCGGGGAGCGCCGCCTCAATGGCCAGGCTTAAATCAGAAGTGCGGTCGAATCGCTGAAAAGTTTGCACTGAACCGGAAAACACCACAAAATAAAACGCAACGGTCGAACTGTAACTTTTCCAACGGGATATAGCGACGTGCCCCTCAATCTCCAGGTTCTCCAGGTAATTTCGCTCCAGGAACCAGCGAAGCCGCAGGCAGCGAAGCCATGTCCGGGCCCGGGTATCTTGCCGGAGTCGGTGCAGCTTTTTGGTGTCGCTGGCGGGTCCGACACCCGCTATGGGCGGCCTTGATGGCACACAAGCAAGGCACACCGAGCGCGGGGTTCCTTCAGTCCGGACTCCGGGTCGCGAGGCAGCTAGGCATGGCGTGGATGCTTGCCTGGGTCGTGCTTTGCATCGACGCCATTTGGTTGTTGCTTGCGGGGTGGTCGGTTTCCGGGCGTGGCGTCGCGGTGATTGTGTTGGCGGTGGCAGCCTTCCGTGCGCCGCTGATGATCAGCCGCTATGGAAATGATCGGCGCATTCGCACCACAGCGGGGGCTGCGGCGCTGCTCATCATGTTCATGGCAGGAGCGGCGACGCTGAGCTATCTGGTCGTGAGCACAAATGCCCCTCTGGTCGACGCACAACTGGCCGCATGGGACCGCGCGCTCGGCTTCGATTGGCTGGCGATGTTTTCCTGGCTCCAAAGCCACCCGCCGGTACAGGCAGTGCTTCGCTTCGCGTATCACAGCGGGCTGATACAGCTGGTGCTGGTCGTTCTATTCCTCGGCTTCAGTAACCGGCCTGAGCGACTGGAGGAGTTCATGCGCCTGTTCATTGTCGGGACCCTGCTTACGATCCTGCTGTCGGGCCTGCTCCCCGCGGCCGGGACCTGGAAATACTTTGCGCCGGCAGGTTCATTTGACCTCTCGTCCCTGTCGCACTTCGAGCCGCTGCGTGACGGCCGAATGCGCGATATTCCGCTGCGGGAGATGCAGGGCCTGATTGCGATCCCCTCACTGCACACCGTGATGGCCGTGCTGTTTGTCTACGTGATGCGCGGGACCCGGCTTGTTGTTCCCGTGTTCGTCGTCAACTTCGCCATGCTTGTGTCTACCCCGGTTGATGGAGGCCACTATGTCGTCGATGTGCTGGTGGGTGCTGCGCTGGCCATCGGGTTGATTGTGCTTGAGCGTCGTCGCAGCACGCAGCTCGGGGAAATAGCCAAGCCTCTGCCGACAGCGGATTGGGGAGCCGCGCGCCGATGAATACGCCAGCTACCGTGGTGTCAGGCAATCCGTTGCGCCTGGAAACGGCGCAGAGCCGGCAAGTTCGCGTGCTGTGCGCGCTGTTTTTTTTCTCGGGTTTCCCGGCGCTGATCTATCAGCTGGTCTGGCAGCGCGCCTTGTTCCGCATCCTCGGTGTCAACATTGAATCGGTGACGATTGTAGTGACCGCATTCATGCTCGGCCTGGGCCTCGGCGGGCTGGCGGGAGGCTGGCTGTCGAAGCGCCGGGGCCTTCCGCTCCTGCTGCTGCTTGCTGCCATTGAGACGCTGACCGGCGCGTTCGGGCTGTTTTCACTGTCCATTTTCGAGCGCGTTGGCGACCTGGTTCTTGGTGCACCGTTGCCGCTGACCGCGCTGGCAACGCTGTCCCTGGTGGTGGTGCCGACGCTGCTGATGGGCGCTACGCTGCCGCTGCTGGTGGGCCACCTGGTGCTGCGCTCCGGCAACGTCGGCAGTGCGGTGGGGCAACTCTACTACGTCAACACCCTGGGCGCAGGTGCTGCCTGCCTGGTGTGTGCGGTGCTGTTGTTCCCGCTGCTTGGCATGCAAAGCTCGGTACTGATTGCCGTGGCCTTTAACGCAGCGGTTGCGTTGGGGGCTGTCGCGGCGCATGAGGTTGATCGTCGCCGTGTACGTCGCGCGGTCGCGCAACCCGAGCCGTCGCCAGCAACCCATGCACCTCGCACCAGCCTGCCGTTCGGGGTCGTGCTGGCGATGGCGGGCGCAGGGGGCCTTGTTTCGCTGTCGTACGAGATTTTCTTTTTTCGTGCAATGTCCTACGCCAGCGGCAGCAGTTCGTTCGCGTTCGCGACGACGCTGGGCGCCTTTCTGATCGGTCTGGCTTCCGGTGCCCGGCTGGGTGGCGAAGCCTGCGCGGGGCCGGGCGGCGAGGTGTTGATGCGCCGAATGCTGCGCGGCCTGCTCATCGCCAGCCTGGTCGGGTTCGCGTTCCTGCCCGTACTCGCGCACCTGGCGTGGCTGAATGGCGCGATTCTCGGCGTTGGCCTGCTGTTCGTGTACCTGCTGGCACGCCAATGGGGTCTGGTGCTGCCGTGTCTGGCGCACCTCGGCGTTGCCGCCGACGCGCAGGCCGGCATGCGAACCGGGCTGCTGTACCTTGCAAACATCCTTGGTGCTGCATCGGGTTCGGTGCTGACGGGCTTCGTGCTGATGGACCACCTGAGCCTGGTGGAAGTCGGACGGCTGCTCGTCGTTGCGGGGCTGGGTTGCGCGCTTATCCTGGGCTTGGCGATCCCGACGTCGCGTCGCGCCAACCTCGGACGTATGGGCGCCATTGCTCTGGCCGGTGGGCTGGCCGTGCTGACCTTGCCTTGGGCCAGTGACAAGCTACTGGAGGCGCTTCAATGGAAAGGCGGGCCCGAGGCCAAGGTCGCATTCGCACAAGTCGTGGAAAATCGCAGCGGCATCGTCACGGTCGATCGCTCGGGCACTGTCTATGGCAATGGGGCCTACGACGGTCACTTCAACGTCGAGTTGACCCGCGATGTGAATGGCATCGTACGCCCGTATGCGCTCAGCCTGTTCCATGCGGCGCCGCGCGAGGTGTTGATGATCGGGCTCGCGTCCGGATCATGGGCGCAGGTGGTGGCCAACAACCCGGATGTGGCCTCGCTGACGATCGTGGAAATCAATCCTGGCTATGTAGGCCTCGTGGCCGGCAACCCGAGCGTGGCGTCGGTGCTGACCCATCCCAAGGTTCGGCTGGTGACAGACGATGGCCGCCGCTGGCTGCGGATGAATCCCCAGCGGCGCTTCGATGCGATCGTTGCCAACACCACGTATCACTTCCGCGCCAATGCGACGAACTTGCTGTCGACGGACTTTCTGACGATACTCAAGGCGCACCTCAATCCGGGTGGGATCGTGTTCTACAACACCACCGACTCGAGCCGGATCCAGCGCACTGGTTGCATGAGCTTCAATCACGGAGCGCGGTTTACCAACCACCTGCTGCTGTCTTCTACCCCAATAAACTGGGACTTCACACGGTGGCGGCGCACGCTCGAAGCCTACCGCATTGATGGCCGGCCCATGCTTGATCTGTCACGCCCGGAACACGCCGAGGGACTGGAGCGTCTGATGGCGCTCGAAAGTCAGACGCAGCCCGATGCGGTGCACGCCCGGAGCGGCCCGGACGACTGGATTGAGCCCTGTGAGCAAGTTCTGGCGCGCACGACCGGCCAGCCCCTCGTGACAGACGACAACATGGGAACCGAGTGGCGCTATTTGTGGGATAAGCAATGAATACCGCGAAGGGATACCCCTATGGACGTCTTGCCCATGACAGGCTGGCGGCTCCAATAGTGCTCAAATAGGTCCCCAGCCCCATCAGGATTTCTCTGGGGCCGTTATTCGCTATTTGTTGTTGCTATTAATTGCATAGCAGCCTTCATGTCTCACACTGTAGGCGGCATGACAAAACGGTGATACCCGTCAAAGACATCCCATGAGAGCCCTTCGCCTTTACGCCGGTCCGCAGGCTCGCCGGCACATTGAGCAACACGGCCTGCGCCCGCAGGACGTGCGGGTGGTGCCTGCTGCGGCCGGCGGGCCAAAGGGCCTGGTGCTCGGGCCGCTGGACCGTTTTATTTTTGGCGACTGGCTGGTCTCCAGCTCGCAGCCGGTGCATCTGGTGGGTGCCTCGATAGGCGCGTGGCGCATGGCGACCGCATGTCTGAATGATCCGGTGCAAGCCTTCCAGCGCCTGGAGAGTGGCTATATCCGGCAGCACTTTGAGGTGCAGCCGGGCCAGAAGCGACCCAATGCGCAGCTTGTCAGCGAGCAGTTCAGCCAGAGCCTCGAGGACTTCTACGGTGGCCGATTGCAGGAGGTGCTGCAGCACCCGCGCTACAAGCTGCACATCGTGACGTCACGCGGCCGCCACCTGCTCGGGCGTGAGCACCATTTGCGCACCCCGCTCGGTTATCTGGGCGCCTTCGTGACCAACACCGTGCATCGCAAGGCCATGGGCGCATGGCTGGAGCGGGTGGTGTTTTCCAGCCAGGGAGCACCCTTGCCATTTGCCACCAGCGATTACCGGACACGCCAGGTAGCGCTCAATGAAGCGAACTTCAATCCGGCGCTGCAGGCCAGTTGCTCCATCCCCTTCATGCTCAATTCGGTCCACAACATTCCCGGCGCGCCGCCTGGCGCCTACTGGGACGGCGGCATCACGGACTACCATCTGCACCTGAACTATGCTTCTGATTTCATAGCAGGCGGTGAAGATAAGACACGAGCCAAGGGGCAAAACAGCTCTGAACCCTCAGCACAAACCGGCCTGGTGCTGTACCCCCACTTCCAGAAAGCCGTGGTGCCGGGCTGGCTCGACAAGGGCCTGAAGTGGCGGCATAAAGCCACGCATTTTCTTGACAACATGGTGCTGCTTGCGCCCGACCCGCAGTGGATCAAAACGCTGCCCAACGGAAAACTCCCCGACCGGACAGATTTCCTGCACTATGGCGCCGATCTTCAGGCGAGGATGAAGGCGTGGAGCAGGGCGACTGCAGCGAGCCAGCAACTGGCGGATGAGTGGCAGGCCTGGCTGGTGCGGCCGGACATGACACTGGTCAGCAGCCTTTAATTTTCGTCGGCCTGTTGTATTCAAGCCGGTTCAGCTGTTCATCGCCATTGCTGCCAGCGGGATTCTGCATTTCCCGCCCCAGTGGGTATCATGTCCGTAGCGGGGCAGGCGCCGAGGCCGTCCGCGTCAGCGCTGACACTCTTGGCTCCTGACCCCCGACCAACATTCCCCAAGGGGTTGTCCGCCAGCATGTTTCCTATTGAAGGCAATCGATCATGAGCACCCCAACCGATACGACGACCAGTGAAAAACAGCCATCTGCCGAACTGATGGCCATGATTGAACGCCTGATCGCATTTCCGACCGTGTCGCGCGATTCGAATCTTGGGCTGATTGAGTGGACCCGCGATTACCTTGCGCAGATGGGCGTCAAGTCACGGCTGACTTACGATGCGACCGGCAAGAAGGCCAATCTGTTTGCTACGCTGGGCGCGGGCAGTCGGCCGGGTCTGGTGCTGTCTGGGCATACCGACGTGGTGCCGGTCGATGGCCAAGCCTGGGATACTGATCCATTCCAGGCAACGCTGATCGGCGACAAGCTGTTCGGCCGCGGCGTCGCCGATATGAAAAGCTATATAGCCGCTGCGCTGGTCGTGGCGCCGAAATTCCTTGCCGCCAAGGCGGATGCGCCGCTGCACCTGGCCCTGTCTTATGACGAGGAGGTGGGCTGTATTGGCGTGCGCAGCCTGATCAAGGATTTGACGGAGATGGGCCTGAAGACCGCCGGTTGCATCGTCGGTGAACCCACATTGATGCAGCCGATCATTGCGCACAAGGGAACGCACCGCTTTCGCTGCTGCATCACGGGCCGCGAAGCGCACTCCAGCTACACCACGCAGGGCGTCAATTCGATTGAATATGCCGCCCGCATCATTGTCTATATCCGCCAGATGGCGGACCGGCTGGCCCAGCTCGAGAGTCGTGATTATTCGTTCACCGTGCCGTTCACCACGCTGCAGACCGGCACCATCAAAGGCGGGCTGGCATCGAACATTGTGCCCAGGGATTGCGAGTTTCAGTTTGAGGCGCGTACCATGCCGGGCGCCTCAGCGGACCGGCTGTACCAGGAAATCCAGGACTTCGCGGCGACCCTGTTGCCGGAAATGAAGCGGGTCGAGCCGAATGCCGCCATCCAGTTTGACATGCTGGCTTCCGCGCCAGGCATGAGCACGCAAGAAAGCGCAGCCATCGTCAAGCTGGCAGCCTCCCTGGCACGCAACAAACCGAATGGCGCAGTCTCGTACGGCACCGAGGGCGGGCTGTTCCAGCAGGCCGGCATACCCACGGTGATTTGCGGCCCCGGAAATATCGAGCAGGCCCACCGTCCGAACGAATTTGCCACCCTCGAACAAATTGCGCAATGCGAAGCATTCATGCTGCGCCTGATTGAATCGGAATCGGAATCTGATTCGGCACCCGGAAAGACCGTCTGAGCGGCCATTCATCCGGGTGCTGGCAGGTGCTGGCCGCAGGGCGCTGACCGTGGTGCCGGTGTCATGCGCTAAAGCGACGTTTCCAGCATCTCCCTGTATTCCTCGGCACTTGCCAGGCGCGGGTTTGTCTTGTGGCAGTGATCGGCGAGCGCGCCCACGATGACGCGGTCAAACCAGTCGCGCTGCACGCCCATGGCGGCGAGGCCTGTGGGCAGGCCGAGGCGGGCATTCATGTCCTTGATCGCGTCGGGAATGTCACCGCCGGATCGCAAGCCCATGGCACGGGCCATGCGGTCCAGCCGGTGCTCTTTTTGGACTGACTCGGCACTGGCATTGAAACGCACCACCGCCGGCAGGAACATGGCATTGAGCGTGCCATGGTGCAGCCGCGGGTCGACGCCGCCCAGGCTGTGGCTGAGGGAATGGACGCAGCCCAGGCCTTTCTGAAAAGCCATCGCGCCCTGCATGGAGGCGCTCATGAGGTTCAGGCGCGCCTCGCGGTCGCCGCCGTCGCGCGTGGCACGCTCGATATGCGACCAGCCCCGCTCCAGGCCGTCCAGCCCGATGCCGTCGGCCGGCGGATTGAAGGCTGGCGACATAAAGGTTTCCATGCAGTGCGCAATCGCGTCCATGCCGGTGGCGGCGGTCAGCATGGCCGGCAGGCCCAGCGTGAGTTCGGGGTCGCAAATGGCCGTCTTGGGCACCAGGTGCCAGGAGTGAAAACCGAGCTTGCGGTGATCGTCGACGATGATGATCGCGCCGCGTGCCACCTCGCTGCCGGTGCCGCTGGTGGTGGGCACGGCGATCAGCGGAGCGACGCGATCCGAAATCTTCGGGGAACCGCCTTCGATGGTGGCGTAAGTGGTCAGGGGGCCCTCGTGTGTGGCCGCAATGGCCACGCCCTTGGCGCAGTCAATGGCCGAGCCGCCGCCCACGGCGATCAGGCCATCGCAGCCGCCGGCCTTGTAGAGCGCGGCTGCCGCGCGCACCGCCGCTTCGGTGGGGTTGGAGGGCGTCTGGTCGAATACCGTGACCGCGATGCCGGGCAGGGCGTCGAGCGCTTTTTGCAAAATACCTGCCGCTTTGACACCCGGGTCGGTCACGATCAAGGGCCGGGTGATGCCCACGCGCTCGCACTCCTGCTTGAGCAGTTTGACCGCGCCAAATTCAAACTGGATCTGGGTAACGTAGTAAATAAGGGCCATGTTTTGCTGTCTTTCTGCGTTGTACGATGCGGGTGTGATTTTGCAAACTGGTTTAACGTTACTTGATTAACGCTACTTTACTGGCTGGAGGCACACATGAGTTGCAAGCAAACCCTGATCGCGGCCACCCTGATGATCGTCGGCCTTACTGCCGGAGCCGAGTGCCTGAGCGATGCCCAGGTAGGCGACATGGCGGAAAAAATCGCCGCGAAAACCCCGGCCGCCACCCCGGAGGGCCTGAATGAGGCCGACGGTGCATGCAGCCGCGCCAAGCTCAATGCGCTGCTTGAAAAACGCTACGGAAAGGTCATTGGCTACAAGGCCGGTCTAACGAATCCGGCGGTGCAAAAACGCTTCAACCATGACCAGCCCGTCTGGGGCAAGCTGTATCAGGGCATGCTGTTGCCCAGTGGCTCCCAGGTGGAGGCTGCGTTTGGCGCCCGCCCGCTGTTTGAGGCGGACATGCTGGTGCGGGTCAAAAGTGCAGCCATTAACCAGGCCAGGACGCCCATGGATGTGCTGCAGGCCATCGACCAGGTCATCCCTTTTATCGAATTGCCCGATCTGGTGGTCCAGGCGCCGCCCAAACTGAATGGGCCTGCGATCAGCGCCATCAATGTCGGGGCCCGGCTGGGCGTGGCAGGTACACCGCTTGCCGTGCCGGTGACGCGCGCCGAGCGTTATGCAATGCTGGACGCCTTACGTGACATGACGGTGGTGCTGACTGACGATAACGGCGCCGAGCTTGGCAAAGGCGTCGGGGCAGACGTTCTGGAGCATCCGCTCAATGCCGTGGTCTGGCTTGCGGGCGCCCTGGCCAAAGAGGGTCTGGCGATGAAGCCCGGCGAGCTGATCAGCCTGGGCTCGTTTTCGCCGCTGCTGCCGCCTAAACCGGGCCTGAAAGCCACGGTAACTTACCGGGGCTTGCCGGGTGCGCAACCTGTCTGGGTGTCTTTCAAATAATGCGGAATTCGGGCGCCCCCCACACGCTGCTGACGCCCGCCATGCGGGACGTGCTGCGCCGCATGGCTAAGGCCGACCGTCCGCCGTTTCATACGCTCACGCCCCAGCAGGCGCGCGCGGCCTATGCCGCGGGTGCCGATGTGCTGGAGATTCCCGCACCCCGGCTGACGCGGGTGGAGGATTTCACGTTGCCTGCCCGCGATGGCCACACGATTGCAGCGCGGCTGTATGCGCCTTCCAGCGATCTGCTGCCGGTGCTGGTGTACTTTCACGGCGGTGGGTTCACCATCGGCGGGATTGCCACGCACGATGTGCTGTGTCGCCAGCTCAGCCATCTTGCGGGTTGTGCGGTGATTTCGGTCGATTACCGCCTGGCGCCGGAACACAGGTTTCCGGTTGCCAGCGACGATGCCTGGGATGCATTCCACTGGATTGCCACCCATGGCGCCCGCAAAGGCATTGACCACTCGCGCATTGCGGTAGGCGGTGACAGCGCCGGCGGTACCCTGGCCACCATGTGCGCGGTGCTCGCGCGGGATGCGGGTCTGCCTCTGGCCCTGCAGCTGCTGTTTTACCCGGGCTGCGCCGCCCATCAGGACACCCCCTCGCACCACAAGTTTGCGCAAGGCTTTGTGCTGGAAGAACCCCATATCACCTGGTTTTTCAACCAATACGTGCGAAGCCCCGCCGACCGCGACGACTGGCGCTTTGCGCCGTTGAACACCCCCGACGTGGATGGCGTGGCGCCCGCCTGGGTCGGGCTCGCCGAATGCGACCCCCTGGTCGATGAAGGTGTGATGTACGCCGACAGGCTGCGCATGGCCGGCGTGCCGGTGGACCTGGAGATCTACCGCGGCGTCACGCATGAGTTCATCAAGATGGGGCGAGTCATTCCCGAGGCCCGGCAGGCGCATGCCGATGCGGCGCAGGCCATCCGGCGTGCTTTTGGGCAGGTTTCTTAACCGGAATTTTTGGACATGAAACGAGTATGAAACGTCAAGACTTTCGTTTCTTTCACCGCCTGCGTGTGCGCTGGGTGGAAGTGGACATGCAGAAAATCGTGTTCAACGCGCATTACCTGATGTATTTCGATACGGCGATTTCTGACTACTGGCGCGCGCTGGCCCTGCCTTACGAAGAGGCCATGCAGCAGCTCGGCGGCGATCTCTATGTCAAAAAATCCAGCGTCGAATACCACGGGTCGGCGCGCTTTGACGACACGCTGGAAGTGGCGCTCAAATGCGCGCGCGTTGGCAATTCGTCCATGACTTTTTCCGGCGCGATTTTCCGGGGCGACGAATTGCTCGTCACCAGCGAGCTGATTTATGTGTTTGCAGACCCCGCATCGCAAACATCCAAACCGGTACCGGATGCACTTCGCACCTTGCTGAGCCGCTTTGAGGCTGGCGAGGCCATGATTGACGTCCGCGTGGGCGACTGGGCCGCCCTGGGCACGGACGCCGCCAAACTGCGAACCGCCGTGTTTGTGCAGGAGCAGGGCATTGCGCCGGAGATGGAATGGGACGAGGCCGACGGCACAGCCGTGCACGCGGTGGCCTACAACGCAATGGGGCAGGGCGTCGCCACGGGGCGGCTGATCAGGCATGCGAACGGCGTGGGCAAGATAGGCCGCATGGCGGTTCACCGGGTGCTGCGGGGTTCGCATATTGGGCAAGAGATTCTTCGCGCACTGATGGACGCCGCCAAAAGCCGGGGTGATACCGAAATCGTGCTGCACGCCCAGCGCAGTGCCGAAGGTTTTTACCGGCGCCTGGGCTTTGCGCCGCGTGGGGAGCCCTTCGAAGAGGTGGGCATTGCACACCTTGAAATGGTCAGGATGCTTTGATTCGGGTCTGGTAAATCATCCACAAATCGCCAGCAAATCAGCAGCGTTTTGTCTGGATGGTTTTCCGCCTTCGACCACAACTACCAACTCCGACCAGCTCCGACCAGCCTTGCCCATGACAAGGAACAAACGGAAGATAGCCGGCGCATCCCCAGGCCATGGAATTGCGAAACCAGGGTTGGCCCGACCAGCTGATTGACGGGCTGCTCAAGCTGGGCGATCTCTACGCTGCGCAGAAAAAGGAAGAGGCCAGGGCTCTGGCGTCTTACCGGGCCGCCCTTGAGGCCGCACCGAACCATGCGAGGGAAGCGGTCCGGCAAAGAATCCCCGCGGCCTATCTTCCCCGTCTCTAATTTCCCCGTCTCTACCCCATCTCTAATCTCCAGGCTCTAAACACCCGCTTGCAACCAGGTCATCTGGTAGCTGCTGGCCAGCGAATGGCCGGCGGGGTGCCTGGACGCATTGGTCGTGGCTTGCGCGTCTGCCCGGGCATGCGTTCGTTCCTCCACCTGCAGATCCCAGCGCCTTTCGCCTTTGCCTTTGCCTTTGCCATGGCCATGGCCATGGCCAGCGGCGCTGGCGAGCAACACCGTGCTGGAGCGTGTGCCATAAGCGTTTTCGGGAAAATCCACAAAGGCGCTGGACAAGGCCTCCTCAATGAGCAACGGCACGCCGGTTGCAGGAAGGCTGGCAAGAGGGGCGCGCTGGCGATTGTCCAGGGCCGCCCACAGTGGCGCCAGCAGTGCCTCCGGCTGATGCGCATCGGAGCTGGCCGCCAGGGCCGTGGCCAGGGTCTGCTTCAGCTCTATGGTTTTTGGCCATGGCGTGTCCAGTGCCGCATTCGAGAGTCCATAAACGCCCGCTTGCAGCGGCTGGGCATGCCAGCGCGAATTGGCCATGGCCCGGAACGCGGCTGTCTTGTTGGTCACCCAGGTCCACGCATCCCGCTGAAAATCACCCAGCACAAGATTGAATCCGCCGTAGGCTGCACCGTCTTTTTCCAACTCATTGATAAAGTCGCCGGCCTCGCAGTCCGTTTCCAGCCAGCGCATCACCAGCTCACCCCTGGAGCGCGGTGCGGCTTGCGGACGACCTTCGCGTACATTGGTCAGAAACGCCATCCGCCCGCCGGATGTCATGCCCAGCCAGGTTCCACCGGCATGCAGGTCGCGGCCCGAAATGATTTCCTGTCCGGAAGCATTTGTCCAGCGGGCCAGCGGCAGGCTCGGACGGTCCAGATACTCATCGCGGTTGGCAGCGATCACCAGCGGCCAGCGGGCAGAGGCGTTGATGGCAAATGCGATCAGGCACACGGTAAAACCTTTAAATTTCCTGGCGAATCGCGAGGAACAATTCAGATATCTTCGAGCAGCGGGTAGGGCAGTGGCAGCAGTGCCAGCGGCGCACCCGCGGCACTTCCCAGCGTGAGGCGCCCCTCACCCGCATCGGCGGCGGCTGACGTCTGCATAGACACAATGGCATCAAAACCTCCCGAGGGG
Source organism: Polaromonas sp. P4_H1 (assembly GCF_056400945.1). Classification (NCBI taxonomy): domain Bacteria; kingdom Pseudomonadati; phylum Pseudomonadota; class Betaproteobacteria; order Burkholderiales; family Comamonadaceae; genus Polaromonas; species Polaromonas sp. P4_H1. The sequence goes on from NZ_JBFUKG010000006.1 coordinate 225,172, forward strand.
TTGGCTGCGGAGGCGGCCACCAGACCGCAGGGTTGCTCGGCGTCCGAGGCGTGAAACACCTCTTGTCCGACTGCCGGTACGCCGGTGGTATGTGCCAGGTAGGCCCGCCTTTTCAGCGTGCCGCGAAACTGGCTGCGTGCCACGATCTCCTGCCCGGGGTAGCAGCCTTTCTTGAAGTTCACGCCGCCCACGGATTCGTAGTTGAGCATTTGCGGTACAAAGGCCTCAAAAATCGGCTGGGTGATCATGGCAATACCGGATTGCACCTCCAGCCAGTTCCAGCGTGCAATGTCCAGGGACGAGCCCTCGGGGCGGGGCGAGCCGGCGGGTGCGCACCAGAGCGCGCGCGGCTGGCCGGCACCGGGGTGTAAAAACACCAGGCTGGCATCGCCAATGTCGGACTTTGTCCAGACAGGGCGGTTGCCACCAACGATCAATTCAATGGCATTTCCCGCCACGCCGTACAAGGTGAACTCGGCGGTGGCATCGCTAAGCCTGGCCTTGGCGCGCAGGACGAACATCGACAGGCGCTTGAGTGTGGCCGGCAAAATGTCGCGGCTGCACACCAGCAGGACCTCCTCGGGGCTGCGCTTGAAAATCACAAAGCTGGCCTGCATGCGGCCTTTCGCATTGCAAAAGGCGCCCAGTCGGGCCTCTGAGAGGCTCAATAGGGCCACGTCCTGAGTCACTTGGCCCTGCAGGAACTTCACAGTATCTTCGCCAGCCACACGAATCACGCCCAGGTGCGTCAGGTCGGCCACTCCTGAGACGGACATGGAAATTTCGGTGGCAGTTGTAGACAGGGTCATGGGGGCTGTTGGAGTGGTTGTGGGGATGGCCTGAATTATCATAGCCCTGTGTTCTTGGGTTCCAGTGTGGAAAAGGTAGCCGGGTTGTGCGTCGTGTCTTTACAAGTTTGCTGATTTTGGTATTTGCCGGCGCCCTGCTGTTGTTTGGTGCGGCTTTGTGGTGGCTGCATGAACCGATTCCGTTGCGGCTTGTCCCCGGCACCCAGGTGCTGGACCTCGAAATCGAGCCGGGCACACCCGCCAGTGGTGTTGCGCAGGTGGTAGCGGACAGCGGCGCCCAGGTGCCTGTGGTGCTGCTGCATGCGTGGTTCCGTTTCTCGGGGCAGGCCCGGCAGATCAAGGCCGGCAGCTATGAGCTGGTGCCGGGTACCACACCTCGCCGATTGCTGAGCATGCTGGTGCGCGGCGAGGAAACGCTCAAAAGCGTCACGCTGGTTGAGGGCTGGACTTTCGCCCAGGTCCGTACAGCGCTGCAAAAAGCAGAGAGTCTGGCGCCCGATACGCTCGGGGTGGGCCCGGAAGCCATCATGGAACAACTGGGCCGGCCGGGCCTGCACCCGGAAGGCCGGTTTTTTCCGGACACCTATACCTACGCCAAGGGGGCCAGCGACCTGTCCGTGCTTAAGCGCGCCGCCCGCGCGATGGACAAGCGGCTGGAAGCCGCCTGGGCCCAACGCAATCCGGACACGCCACTCAAAACACCGGCGGAGGCCCTGATCCTGGCAAGCATTGTGGAGAAAGAAACCGGCAAACCTTCCGATCGTCCCCAGATTGGCGGCGTCTTCACCAATCGCCTGCGCCTTGGCATGATGCTGCAGACAGACCCCACCGTGATTTATGGCCTGGGCCCGCAATTTGACGGCAACCTGCGCAAGCGCGACCTGCTGACGGATAGCCCTTACAACACCTATACCCGGGCTGGCTTGCCCCCCACGCCGATCGCCATGCCCGGCAAAGCCGCTTTAATGGCCGCAGTGCACCCGGCGGCGACCCAGGCGATTTATTTTGTTGCCCGGGGCGACGGCAGCAGCCAATTCAGCGCCAGCCTGGACGAGCACAACCGTGCCGTCAATAAATATATACGGGGTCAATAAACATGCATGGCCTGTTCATCAGCTTTGAAGGCATAGACGGTGCGGGCAAGTCCACGCATATTGCAGGACTGGCTGACGCCTTCAGGGCGCAGGGTCGGGCCGTGACCTTGACGCGTGAACCCGGGGGTACCCCCTTGGCCGAAAAGCTGCGCGACCTGGTATTGAACGATGCCATGGATTCGCTGACCGAGGCGCTGCTGATTTTTGCGGCCCGGCGCGACCACCTCGTGCGCGTGATCGCGCCGGCGCTGGTGCGCGGCGACGTTGTGCTGTGCGACCGCTTCACCGATGCCACCTTTGCCTACCAGGGGGCCGGACGTGGTTTTGACCTGGCTGTGCTGGCCACGCTGGAGCAGTGGGTGCAGTCCGACGAAGGGCTGCTGGGCGATCCGGCCGGCAACTTTCCCATGAAGCCTGAAGTCGAGACAGTCATCGAACCTCACCTCACGGTCTGGTTTGACCTGCCGCCCGAAGAAGCCGCCCTGCGGCTGCAAAGCGCACGCGTGCCCGACAAGTTTGAAGCCCAACCGCTGGAGTTTTTCCGTCGCGTGGCGAAAGGCTATGCCGACCGCCAGCAAGGTCATCCGGAGCGCTTTGCCCGGATAAATGCCTCGCAACCGCGCGAGGTGGTCTGGCAGGCGGTGCGGCAGGTCTTTGTTGCCAAAGGATGGCTGGCATGAGTGATGCCAGTGACGCCATCAGTGAGGCAAATACCGGCAATACCGTAAATACCGTGGTCAAAAAAGTACCTCTGGCGCCCTGGCTGCAGACCCAGCTGGAGAGCCTGCTGGCCCAGCGCGGCCACGCCTGGCTGCTCAGCGGCCCCTCAGGGCTGGGCCAGTTTGAGCTGGCGCAGGCACTGGCCCGCGCCTGGTTGTGCGAACAACCCACTCCACAGGGCGCTTGCGGTCATTGCGGTAGCTGCCACGCGGTGGACGTGCATACCCACGCGGACCTCTGCCTGCTGGTGCCTGAAACCCTGTCGCTGGCCTTGGGCTGGCCACTGGACGAAAAAACACAGGACGAGCTGGACAGCAAGAAACGCAAGCCCAGCAAGGAAATCAAGGTGGATGCGGCGCGGGAGGCTGTGTCTTTCACCCAGTTCACGCGTTCGCGCGGCACGACCAAAGTCGTGCTGGTATTTCCGGCCGAGCGCATGAACCACATCACGGCCAACACCCTGCTCAAAACGCTGGAAGAGCCGCCCGGGCCCGTCAAATTCATTCTTGCAACCGATGCGGCCCACCAGTTGTTGCCCACCATCCGCAGCCGCTGCCTCGGCCACAGCATGCTTTGGCCGGATTTTGCGCAGGCCTCTGCCTGGCTCCAGCAAGAGGCTGCCAGCCCGGGCGAAGGCGAGGGCAGTACCAGGAAAGGGGCCCGGCCGGCCGCGTCTCCAGACGCCGCCGATCTGCAAACATTGCTGGTGGCGGCCGGGGGGCGTCCCGCCGATGCCCTGGCCTGGGCGCAGAATGGCGCCCCAAGCGAGGCGGCCCGGCATTGGCAAAGCCTGCCCAGGGCAATGGCTCGCGGTGATGTCAGCGCGCTGGCGAACTGGTCGCCGGCTCAGGTCGTCGATGCCTTGCAGAAGCTCTGCCATGACGTTCTGGCTGTCCGGATGGGCGCAGCTCCGCGATTTTTCAGTACCGAAGACCTGCCGGAGCCGGTTGCCGGCAAACCGGGCAGCACCCCCGCACCCGGGCCGGGTCTTTATGCACTGGCCAGCTGGTCCAGGGAACTGGCCGTCACAGCACGGACCGTGGAGCATCCCTACAACCCGGGATTGATGCTGGAGTCGCTGGCCAGCCGGGCCCAACTGGCGCTCAACTCAAAATAGTCCAGGCCGGGCGGCAAAGGTGGCAACGGCAACTGGCCTCCTGCTCGCCCCACCAGGCGGGGGCCTTGAACAACAGGTCACTGGTTTTATTTGTGCCTGCAAGCGGGCAACACTACACTAACGCCATGAGTACAACACCCTCCGCCAGTTCGCCTGCAGCAGCCACGGCCCGCCCCAGTGTCGTTCAGTTGGCCATCAAGGAAAAGGCGGCACTTTATGCCGCGTACATTCCGCTGTTCAAGGAGGGTGGCGTGTTCATTCCCACGGCGCGCGAGTACAAGCTGGGTGATGATGTCTATGTGCTGCTGACGCTTCCGGAAGATATCCAGCGCTATCCAGTGGCCGGCAAGGTGGCCTGGGTCACGCCGGCGCGCGCGGCGGGCAACCGCACCCAGGGCGTGGGCGTGCGCTTTCCCTCTGACGAGAAATCGCGCCTGCTCAAGATCAAGATTGAAGAAATCCTGGGCGCCCATCTCGCCTCGGACAGGCCGACACAGACCATTTAAACGCCTGCCAGTCGGGGTTTTCAACCTCCAAACCAGCAGGGGTCTTGCGGCCCGCCATATTTTTAATAGTTTTAATAGCTACCTGCGCCCGTTTTGCTGGCGCTTCAGGTGGTTCTCTTCATCAAACGGTTTTTCTGAATGTTCACAGATTCTCATTGCCACCTGAGCTTTCCAGAGCTCCAGGCGCAGTTGCCGCAGATTCGCCAGGCTATGCAGGACGCCCGGGTCGACCGGGCGCTGTGCATTTGCACCACGCTGGAAGAGTTCGATACCGTCCATGGGCTGGCCACCCGCTATGACAATTTTTGGGCCACCGTGGGCGTGCACCCCGACAACGAAGATGTGCGTGAACCCAGCCTTGATGACCTGCTCGAGCGCGCAGCCCTGCCCAAGGTGGTGGGCATCGGCGAAACCGGCCTCGACTATTACCGGCTGGGGGACCGCACCGTGGCCGATATGGAATGGCAGCGCGAGCGCTTTCGGGTACACATCCGCGCGGCGCGGCAGACCGGCAAACCGCTGGTCATTCATACCCGCAGCGCCTCGGACGACACGATAGCCATCCTGAAAGAAGAGGGCGGCCAGGCCGGGCAGGCAGGGTGCGCCACGGGCGTTTTTCATTGCTTCACGGAAACCCGGGCGGTGGCGCGTGCAGCGCTCGATCTTGGGTTCTACATCTCGTTCTCCGGGATCCTGACCTTCAAGAATGCCGGCGATTTGCGCGAAGTTGCCCAGTTTGTTCCGCTGGACCGCCTGTTGATCGAGACCGACAGCCCCTACCTCGCACCGGTTCCTTACCGCGGCAAAACAAATAACCCGTCTTATGTCCCGTTTGTGGCGCAGCAGATTGCCGAGCTGAAGCAGCAGCCGGTGCAGGCCATTGCCGAAGCCACCAGCCATAACTTTGAGCAACTCTTTACCGGGGTGGTTGCATGAAAAAATACCTCATAAATTACATTAAAAAAGCAATATACCTACTTGTTTTTATTGGATTTAATATTGCCTTCGCCGGATCGTACGATGATTTTTTCGTCGCTATCAAACAAGATGATTCCGGCAAGATCAAGGAGCTCCTGGCGCGCGGTTTTGACGCCAATACCATTGACCCCAAAGGACTGCACGGCCTATACCTCGCGCTTCGCGAACCTTCGCCCAAAGCCGCACAGGTATTGATTGACTGGCCCAAGACCAATGTCAACGTCCTGAACGCCAAGGACGAAAGTCCGCTCATGATGGCAGCGCTCAAAGGCCAACAGGATCTGGCTGCCAGGATGATCAAAAAGGGCGCCGACATCAACAAGACCGGCTGGACGCCCTTGCATTACGCCGCCAGCAGCGGGCACCTGGCCATCATCAGCCTGCTGCTTGAGAACAGCGCCTACATCGATGCCGAATCACCCAACGGCAGCACGCCCCTGATGATGGCCGCCATGTACGGGACGCCCGCGGCCGTCAAGCTGTTGCTGCAGGAAGGTGCCGACCCGCAACTCAAAAACCAGCAAGGCCTGACCGCACTGCAGTTCGCCCAACGCGGCAACCGGGCGGATTCAGCCGATGCCATCGCAGCGGCCATACGTGGCAAGCGGCCTGCCGGCCAATGGTGAAGCGCTTGGTTTGCTCCATGCTCATGCGATCCGCCGGGCGCTGGTACCGGGGGACGGCTAGTCAGTCCCCTTGCAGCTCCTGGGCAACAATGTGCTGCAAACGCTTGCTGGGGATTTATGCGCCTCATGGTGGTGCGCCCGTGGTGCGTTCGCGGCATGAACGACAACCAGCAGTGAGGTCAATCGACCCGGATATTCTTGGACTTGACGATGCGGCTGTAGATGTCCGCATCACGGCGCACGAGTGAAGCCATCTCTGCCCGTGTCACGCCCAGGGGCTCACTGTTCAGCTCCCGGATGCGCTTTTGCATGTTCGGATCCTTGCTGCCCTCGACGAACACCGCATTGACGCGGTCGACGATGGCGGTCGGGGTCGCCGCAGACGCCCAGATGCCATGCCAGGACATCATCGTGAGGCCGGGCACCAGCTCGGACAGCGTGGGCACGTCCGGCAAGGTGGCGAAACGGCTGGGACCCGAGTAGGCCAGCGCCTGCACCTTGCCGCCGCTGATCAGCGGGAAGGCGGTGGCGATGGGCTCCATCACCGTGTCGATCTGGCCGCCCATCACATCGGGCACCGGGCTGCTCCGGTAGGGCACATGGACCATCTCGATGCCGGTTTCTTCCTTCAGCCACTCAACGATGAGGTGCGACGGGCTGCCGGCGCCATAGGACGCGTGCGAAATGGTGTTGGGCTTGGCCTTGGCAGTGGCCACCAGATCCTTGGCCGACTTGACACCTATGCCCGGCTTGGCGATCAGCACCAGGCCCTGGCGCATGGTGGTGGCCACCGGCACCAGGTCCTTCTGGGGATCAAACGGCAGCTTGCTGTAGATGAATGGGTTGATGGTGAAGGCGGTGGACAGGTTATACAGGAATGTGTAGCCGTCGGGCGCAGCCTTCGCCACCGTGTCGGAGGCGAGGTTGCCCGCAGCGCCCGGCTTGTTGTCGATCACCACCGGCACGCCCAGCCTCTTGGACGCGTAGTCGCCATACAGGCGGGCGAAGATGTCCGGCGGTGTGCCGGCGGCAAACCCGACCACGATCTTGATGGGCTTGGTCGGCCAATCCGGATTCTGGGCCCCCGCAAGACCACACAAGAGTCCCATGAAAAGACCCAGAAAGAACTTGATTCCCGTGTGTATGTGATGCATGTTATGCATGTGATGTCTCCTCTCGTGGACCGAAGCCCGCTTATCAATAACAGGTTTGGTTGAACTACAGCTGAACTCGCATCGTGTTGAATGAACCGATGGCATACCCCTTTCGAGACTTGAGATCGCGGACTGCATTGCAGCGTTACGCGATCACGCAGGCCTGTGAAAAACCGAGCCTGCTTCCTCGCGGACGGCCGGGTGGTCCGGCGGGGTAGCCCAGGTTGATCAGGAAGTCGACCTGCCAGCGCCCATCGCTGAAAAAGCTGCGGTTGACCCCCTCGGCGTCAAAGCCGCTCATGGGGCCGCAGGCCAGCCCCATCGCACGGGCCGCGACGATGAGATAGGCGCCGGTCAAGGTGGCATTGCGCACGGACGTCGCCTGCGCTAGCGAGGGCTGGCGCTCGAAGTTCTCCCGGGCTTCGGGTGCGTGCCAGAGCGCGGGCATCCACTCGTAGAAGCGGGTGTCGCGCGCCACGATCACGGTCACCGGCGCCGAACGCACCTTCGCCTGATTGCCGGCTGCCACATGGGGCAGCAGGTGTTTGCGCCCGGCCTCGCTGGTCACGAACACAAACCGCGCGGGCTGGCAGTTCATGGACGTCGGCCCCAGACTGGCCAATTCGTACAGCCGCTGCAGCAGCGCGACGGGCAGGGGCCTCGGATCGAACTGGCCGTGGGTACGAGCCTCGGTGAAAAGGCGGGCAATGGCCGCCTCGTCCAGGGCCTCATGCTCAGTACTCATGGTGGCGCTCATGGTCATCCTGCGGCAACGGGTCAGTCGACCTGGGCGCCCGACCGCTTCACGGCCTCGCCCCACTTGGTGATTTCGCTCGCGCCGAAGCTGGCCATCTCGGCCGCGCCCATCTCGGACAGCTCTACGCCTTGGGCCGCGAGCTTGTCGTGCACCTCGGGCTGGGCAAGCACCTGGCGCGTGGCCTCGCGCAGGCGCTCACGCTGCGCGGCTGGCATGTCGGCCGGGGCGTACAACATGAACCAGGCCACCAGGTCGAAGCCGGCCACGCCCTGCTCGATCAGTGTGGGAACCTCGGGCGCGGCGGTGCTGCGCCGGGCGCTGGAAACGCCCAGCGCGCGCAGCCTGCCCGCGCGGATGTGGGGCAGCACCGCGGCCGGGTGGTAGAACATGAACTGCACGTTGCCAGCCATCAACTCGGTCAGCGCCTGCGCGCCGTCGCGGTAGGGCACGTGCACGAAGTTCTTGCCCAGGCGGTTGCTGAGCAGCTCGCCGGCGAGGTGGCCCGAGGTGCCGTTGCCGGCGGAGGCGAAGTTCACGTCCTTGCCTGCGGCCCGCCCGAGGTCGGTCACCGATTTCCAGGGCGAGGCCGCGGGCACCACCAGCAAGGTGGGCGTGGCGCCGACGAATCCCAGCGGCATGAAGTCGCGCAGCGGCTGGTAGGCCAGGCGCTTGTAGAGCGAGGGGTTGATGGCGTGCGTACCCACCGTGCCCAGCAGCAGCGTGTGGCCGTCCGCGCCGGACTTGGCCGCCAGCTCACTGCCGATGGCGCCACCGGCGCCGGGCTTGTTCTCCACGATCACCGTCTGCGCGAGCTGCTTGCCCAGCGCGTCGGCCAGCAAGCGGCCCACCACGTCGGTGGAGGTGCCGGCGGCAAAGGGCACGATCAACCGCAGCGGGCGCGCGGCGTTGATCTGCGCCAGGGCACTGCCGGCAGCCAGCAGCGCGGCGGTAACCAGAGCGCGCCGCTTCATGCCGCTGCTCCGAAGCCGTCGGGCACGTCGCCGTCGTACTGCAGTTCGCGCGTGGCCTGGTAGGACAGCGCGAAGCCGCTGGGCGACTCGGCCTCCTCGGCCAGATGGGCAATCAGCCCCGCCGTGCGCGCCAGGATTGGAACGCCCCTGAGCGAGGTCACGGGAAAGCCCACGCCCAGCAGCACCGCCGGAATGGCGGCCGAGACGTTCATGCGCAGCTCCTTGCCCACGATGGCGGGAATGGCGCGCTCCAGCGCCTGGGCGATGCGTACGTAGCGCAGGTCGGCGCCGGCTTGGGTGGCCACGGCGATCAGGCGATCCACGCGCGGGTCGCTGGCCTTGTGCAGCGGGTGGCCGTAGCCCGGGATGGCGCGGCGTTCGGCCTTGAGCGTGCGGATGGTCTCGGCGGCCACCGCATCCAGCGGCTCGCCCGCGTCCACGCGGGCGGCCACGTCGGTGAACAGCCGGCCCGCCGTTTCGGATGCGCCTAGGATGACCGAGCCGCAGCCCAGGATGCCGGCGGCCACTGCACCCTGCAGCGAATCGGGCGCTGCGGCATAGGTCATGCGGCTGGCCTGCACGCTGGGCACCAGGCCGTGTTCGGCGATGGCCACCAGCGTGGCGTTGAGCACGGCGGTGCAGGCCGCGTCGGGCCGGCGGCCGGTGAGCAGCAGGAAGAAATAGTCGGTGAAGGACAAGTGCCCGATCAGGTCCTGGCACAGGTCCTGCCCGCGCACGACGATGGTGTGTTCGTCCGACGTGCAGATGGCGGTGCGCGGGACGGTGGATTTGCCGATTTTCATGAGGATGTCCTGATCAGTTGGCTTGGGGTTCGAGGCGGAAGTCGTAGTGGGCCGACCAGTAGGGCCGCGCCATCTCGCGGCCATCGGGTGCGCGGCCAGCGGGGTGGGCTTCGTAGTCGACGATCAGGCTGGGCCGCACGCCGAACACGGCATCGGAGTCAATGTAGGGGCTGTTGGCCACGAACAGGTGGGTGGTGAGCGGCGCGTGGCCCGGCGCCGACACTTTCATGTGGATGTGGCCGGGGCGGTTGGGGTGGCGGCCCATGCCGCCCAGCATGCGGCCCACCGGCCCGTCCACGGGCACCGGGTAGTAGCTGGGCTTGATGGACCAGAACCAGTAGCGGCCTTCGGCGTCGGTCTGGATGCGCGCGCGCGCCGCCATCCCGCCGCCCTCGACCTGCATGTCGTACACGCCGTCGCCGTCGCCGGACCAGATGTCCAGCAGCGCGCCCGTGAGCGGCTGGCCGTGGGTATCGGTGACGCGGCCGCTGTAGAACGCGGGTTCCCCGTTGACGCCTTGCGCAATGTCGGCGCCCAGCGGCACCTGCGGCGCACCCTCCCAGTAGTAGGGGCCCTGCACAGTGGCTTCGGTGGCCTCAGTCATGCGCAGGCAGCCCTTGGCGTGCGCGGCCGCGCGCAGCTGGTCCAGCATCACCACCATCATGGACGCGCCCAGCGTGTCGGACAGCAAAATGAATTCCTGCCGCTTGTCGGCGCAGGCTTGGCCCACGGCGGTCAGGAACTGGATGCCGGTCATCCACTCGTCGGGCTTGAGATCCACCTCGCGGACGAAGGCGTGCAGGTGGGTGATCAGCGAGCGCATGATCAGCGCGAAGCGGGGGTCGTCGGCACCGCTCAGGCGCTCCAGCACGGCCTGGGTCAGTTCGTCTTCGGTCGATGGGTTCATGGGTGTCTCCGCGTCGTTATGGTTGGGGGAAAAGTTCAGGTCGCCTGCTTCAACCGCCGCCGTATGGGCTCGACGATGTCGCCGTTGTCCGCGCCCAGCACGGGCGGTGCGCTCACCTCCAGGGCGCGCGCGCCGTCGTAGCTCACGGGCGAGCGGATGGTGCGCCACTCGCCGCCCATGGGGTGCGCCGTGCCCACCGCCAGCTGCAGGTGGCGCACCTGCTCGTCCTCCAGCGCCTCGCGGGTGTCGTACATGGGCGCGTGAGGTACGTCCTGGGCCTGCAGGCGCTGGCACCAGGTGGCGCGGTCATGGCGGCGGAAGATGCCGCCCAGCAGCGCGATCAGATCCTCCTGGTGGGCGATGCGGCTGTCGCGGGTGGCGAAGCGCGGGTCCTCGAACAGGGCGGGGCGCTCGATGGCGTTGGCCAGGCCCTGCCAGAACTTCTCGGGCGAGGACATATGCAGCGCAATCCACAGGCCGTCGGCGCATTCAAGCACATAAGACTGCGAGACGCTGGGCCGGCTGTAGGGCCCCATGATCTCGTTCTCGGAAAAGTAGTGGGTGAAGGCGTCCAGGTTGAAGTGGCACATGGCCTCCAGCATGGACACCTCCACGCTGCGCCCCTGGCCGGTGCGGCCGCGCTCGACCAGCGCGCCCAGCACGCCGTAGGCGGCGTAGAAGCCGGTCAGCGCGTCAGCCAGCGCCGGGCCCACCACGCGCGGGTTGGCCGGGTTGACCAGCAGCTTGAGGAAGCCGCTGGCGGCCTGGGCCACGGTGTCGTAGGCCGGCCGGCCAGCGGCCGGGCCGGTCTGGCCGAAGCCGCTGATGGCGCAGTAGATCAGGCGCGGGTTGAGGGCGCGCAAGCGTGCCTCGCCGGCACCCAGGCGTTCGGCCGCGCCGGGCCGGAAGTTCTGGATGTAGACATCGGCGTCCTTGACCAGCTCGTCGAACACCGCCGCGTCCTCGGGCAGCTTGGGATTGAGCGTGACGCTGCGCTTGTTGCGGTTGTAGGTCTGGAAGTGGGGGCTGTACAGACCATTGCGAAACGCGCGGAAGGGGTCGCCCGAACCCGGTTGCTCGATCTTGATGACCTCGGCACCGAGGTCGGCCAGGAACATGCCCGCCGCCGGCCCCGTGATGAAGGTTCCCTGCTCCAGCACCTTGATGCCGCTGAGGACTTTGAACACCGCTTGTACTCCTCTGTTTGTGGTGGTGGCGGACCTACTGCATAACCGCCACCGAATAGGAGCGAACTGTAGTGGGCCCGAACAAGATTTGGAAATGATCATTTTTCATCGTTATCATCGACCTCATCGATCATTCAAGGAGACACACGGTGGAACTGCGACACCTGCGCTACTTCATTGCCCTGGCCGGTTCGCTGAACTTCACCCGCGCCGCCGAGCGCGTGCACGTGACGCAATCCACCTTGTCGCACCAGATCCGTCAGCTGGAAGAAGAGGTGGGCGTGGCGCTGTTCGACCGCGTCGGCAAGCGCGTACTGCTGACCGAGGCCGGTGACGAGTTCCTGCACTACGCCACGCGCGCGATGGGCGAGATCGACCAGGGGCTGGGCGCGCTCAGGCAGAACTCGTCGGAGACAGCGGGCGAGTTGCGCATAGGCTCCACCCACACCTTCAACCTGGGCTTCATCCCCGATTGCATCGCCACCTTCCTGCAGCGCCACCCGCAGGTCAAGGTGGTGGTCGAGGAGTTATCGGCCGAGCAGATCGGTGTCCGGCTGCGGCAGGGCTCGCTGGACCTGGGGATTGCCTACCGGCCACCCGATCAGGACAAGCTGCAGTTCGAGCCGCTCTTCAACGAGGAGATGGTGCTGATCGTGGCGCGCAACCACCCTCTGGCGCGCCGCAAACGGGTGCGCATGGTGGAGCTGCACCACCTGCCCATGGTGCTGCTGCCATCGACCTTCGCCACCCGCAACATGCTTGACGAATGCTTTCAGGCCTGCGGTGCCGAGCCGCAGGTGATGGCCGAGATGAACACCCTGGCGCCCATGATGGGCGTGGTGGCCAGGACGGCTCTGGCGTGCATCGCGACCGCCAGTGCGGTGCCCGCCAATTCGGGTCTGCAGATCGTCCGACTGGAAAGCCCCACCCCGGTGCGCACACCGGGCATGCTGTGGTCGACCGAGGCTCGCCGGGCGCCGGAGACCCGGGCGTTTTCAGCCATTGTGCGCAAGCTGGCATTTCGAAGCAGCCTGCTGGATGCCACTAGGCGAACGGGCGGCTGATCGGTGGCATGGCCGGCCGATGCCCCAAAGGTTCTGGGGCAGTGGCCTGACCAGTTGGTTGTTAGCTGCTATCAAATCAGGAGAGTAAAGGGGCTGACGGCGGGACTGGCTAGGCACTCGGCAAAGCTGCGGCTTCGGGTCACCAGACCCGCAGGCCCATTTCCTCCAGCATTCCGCGCTGGCGCGCATCCAGGCCGAGGCTCATAGCTTCAGACTCATGACCAGGCATGCTCGCACTGGGGGTTAACCCGCCGGGTAGTAGTTCCTGCGCTTGCCGACAAGGCAGTAACCGCGGTGCTCGTAGATCCACAGCGCCCGCTGGTTACTTAAGAAATGTTCGAAGGATTACCTTTGGGGGTTTATTTTAATGTTCCACGATGTATATTATGTTAAATCGTATGGCGCATCGGTATTATCCACGCTTGACCCCAGGCTCACTTCATTTGTAGAGCTTTGTAAAGTTGTGGCAAATGTTTCGCGCCACCCACACCCCGCCGCTGTCCGTTCTGCTTGATGACCTGCTGACCAAAACCCTGAAACGCTGGATGCCGCCAACGAGGCACCACGGGCCGCGCTGCTGGCGCTGTTTTATGAGTCTCGCTGGGGGTTAGCCTGCTGGAAACCACGGCCCACAACGGCTACATGGTCGAGCTACAGCACCGGAAAAGCCTGGAGTGTGAAAACGCCATGCTCAGGACGCGGATTGCGGGCCTGGAGGCTATCGGAGATTTTGGGGCCGCGAACGCGCCCGCGATGGGCTATCGAGGCATCTAATCCCGGTATGACAAAATGTCACACAAAGACACAACTCAGGCCGCCATGCGCTCCATTTTCAGCTATGACTATCCGGCCATCGGCCGCAATTTTCTGGTGCACACCAGCAACGTGGCGCGGCACTATCGCAGGTTCTATTTCCCGCGCTGGGGACTGGTCGGAACCCTGACGGTGCTGTTTTTTGTGCCGCTGCTCATCTCGTTTTTGCTCCTCCTGGCGCTGAACAGAATCGTCAGCCCTGAGGTATGGGACCGCGACTTCAAAGACTTTCTAGGTTAGCCGGTCAGTGATTTGCGCAGTCGCAACGGCTGGCCGTCAGCCAGATGGTGGAAGAAGGCTCGTTGGCCGTCATTGACGTAACTCCCGCCCTGCCCCAAGTAAGCTATGTCGCCATGTACAAAGGAGAGCATCGAAGCACGCTCCTTTCGTCAATCATCATGCTGGCCCAGCAATGTTGCGACTTCACGCGCATGTTTCAGGCCGGCAAGGACTTGAATGCTGCAGGGGGCGAAAAAGGAACCGATTCCACCATCTGATGAAGGACGAAACAGTTACCGCTCGTTGGTGCATGCGGTCCCCCTATTACCTGCAGATTGGCAAAGCATCGAAGCCGCCAGTCGCTCCCGTTGTACCAATCTGAGCAATCTATTCTCGCGCCTGCCACACCGACGCGCTCCAGGTGGGCGCGGCGGAGTTGATGATCTTAAGGATCTCGGGCGGGATGTCACCTGCCCCCGTCAACTGGCGAATTTCCAGCACGTCGTCGGTACCAAGTCCGGAGGGCGCCCGGAGTGCCCACTGGATGGCTTCGTCGAGCGACTTCACGTCGATGATGTAGAAACCGCCGACCAGCTCCTTCGACTCGGCGAAAGGGCCATCGACGACATAACGCTTGCCTTTGGAAACCGCGACGCGGGCACCCCGTGCCGCAGGGTTCAGGCCCTCGGACGCAACCAGGACTCCGGCCTTGTGCATCTCCTCGTTGAACGCCATGTAAGCGATAAAGAGTTTCTCGTCGAAACTCGCTTCCATGCCCGCTTTCGGTTCGTCCGTGCCTGCTTGTGCCGTGATGATGAATCGCATCGTAGTTTCTCCTTGTGGATTGGTGCCTCTACTACCACGACGAATGGCGACTCGTCAGATCGACACGGCCAGCGGTCTTTTTTCAGGTTTTCCGAATTCACTGATCTGACTTGGTTCCCTGCGCTTGCGATGGCAATGCGGTTTGCCAATGACGGGGCACATGGCTAACGGCAGTAAGTTTGACCATTTCCGGCGAAGTAACGTTGACCAGCTAGCTGGGAGAAACAGTACCTTGCAGGTCCGGTGGTTTCCAACCCCGAGCCCAATCGAGGTAGGCCCCTGCCTCCATTGGTCTTGCGATGAAATAACCCTGTGCGAGGGCGCAGCCGAGCTGGCGCAGCAAGTTCCAGTCTGCCTGCGTTTCAACCCCTTCGGCTACCGCTGTGATGTTGAGCTTCTTCGCGATGTCGAGGCTCGATTCAAGGACCACCCTGGCCGATGCCTGTTTGGTTGCGTTTGTCACAAAGGATTGATCGATCTTGAGCTCGGTGAAGGCGATGCGCGTGAGCTGCTGCATTGAGGCGTAGCCGGTGCCGTAATCGTCAATCGACAAGCCGAAGCCCTTCATGCGCAGGCGCGCGAGGTTCTCGAGTGCCCTGCCAACATTGGTTGTGGCCACGGACTCGGTTACCTCGAGGACCATATGGCGTGGCTCCAGCCCCTGGTCGAGCACAAGCTGAGTCACGCGGTCGGCAAGGTGCACGTCGCCCAGCGATTGGGGCGACAGGTTCACTGACACGGTGGCCTGCAGCCCGGCATTGAGCCAGGTCCTGCACAATGCCGCTGATTTTCTCAGCATGACTTCCATGAGCGTATCGATCATCCCCTTCTCTTCGAGCAGGCCGATGAACGCGTGGGGAGCGACGACGCCCCGATCAGGATGGCGCCAGCGTGCGAGTGCTTCCGTCCCCTTGATTTTCCCGGTGGCCAGTTCTACCTTGGGTTGAAGGAAAGGTTCGAATTCATTGTTCTTCAATCCTGCCACGATCTCTTCCAGCGTGAACGACGGGGCAATCGTCGGCGGGGCCCGCCGGGCCTGCACTGCCCTGTGGCGTTCGATCAACAGCCCCAGCTTTCCGGGGTTGAGCGGCTTTTCCACGACGCCCAGCAACTCGATACCGTAGGCCTCGGTCATGGTCTCGACCGAGGCGATCAGGTTGCGCTCCAGCGCACTGGCGATGATGACCGACACCGGGGACTCGCACTCGCCCAGGCGGCGGATGAATTCCATGCCGTCCATGCCCGGCATATCAAGATCGCAGATGACGATATCGATGGGACGGCTGGGGTCGCGAATGATCGTCAAGGCAACATGGCCGTCCGCCGCTTCATGGACACTCCTCGCACCCAGGCCGCCAAGCATCCTCACCAGCGTGCTGCGCTGGAAATCATGGTCTTCGGCAACCAGAAAATGTAAGTTGGTGATCGACATTTCGTTATCCTTTCGTCTGCGGCCTTTCCTGGTTTCTAGCCGGGTACCGAGCCTTCAAAGGGCGTCCAAATAGGTGTTCAGGCGTTGCAATTCGTGCTGGAAGGTGCCCATGTGGGCCTCGACCGCCGCCCAGTCACTGGTGCGGCTCGCGTGCTCGATGCGTTCGCAAACCCTGGCAAAGTCGAGCGCGCCTATCATCCTGCTGGCACCCAGCATGCGGTGGGTAGACCGGGTGATCTGCGAACTGTCACTGGTAGCCACGGCCCGCTTGAGCATGGCCGCATCCTCGTCGTTGGCGGACCGAAACTCTGTGAAGATGTGGCGCTCGGTGGACGCATCGCCGCCCGAAAATTCGGCAATGACAGACCGGTCGACCGGGGCGGTCGCTACCGGTGCCGCCAGGTGTTTGCCGGATGTCCTGGGTGGCGCCCCCGGCGTGACAGTGACCTCCGGAATGGGTAGCCATTGATCGAGCTTTTCCCCTAGCTGGCACAACTGGACCGGCTTCACAAGGTAGTCGTCCATGCCGGCGGAAAAGCAGATATCGGCCTCGCCACTCAGGGCGTTGGCCGTACACGCGATAACCGGGGTATGTTTGCCTCCGGTGGACTCAAGCCGGCGAATGCCGCGCGTAAGTTCATAGCCATTCATCTCCGGCATGTTGCAGTCGGTGATGACAATCCCGAACCGGCCCGACTGCCATTTGGTCAATGCTTCGGCACCGTTCTCGGCGCTCTCCGCGGCATAGCCCAGCGCATGCACCTGCCGCATCAGGAGCATGCGGTTGATCGGGTGGTCATCCACCAGCAGTACCAGCGTTCCCTCCGTCTCGGCCTGCACAACGGTTGGCGCGTTGCGACGCGCTGCGTCGGCGGCTCGGGCTGAATCCTGCAGTTGCGCACGGTTGTTTTTTGCCAGGTCCTTCGGATCGGCGATCGGCAGTGACAAGGTGAGGATCATGGTCGTGCCTTTGCCCAGCTCGCTGACCATCTCGACCGTGCCGCCCATCATGTCAGCGAGCCGCCGGCAGATCGTGAGCCCCAGTCCGGTGCCTCCGGCACGCCGCGCCGCATCGCCCTCCCCCTGGGTGAACGGCTGGAACAGCC
Source organism: Polaromonas sp. P4_H1 (assembly GCF_056400945.1). Classification (NCBI taxonomy): domain Bacteria; kingdom Pseudomonadati; phylum Pseudomonadota; class Betaproteobacteria; order Burkholderiales; family Comamonadaceae; genus Polaromonas; species Polaromonas sp. P4_H1. The sequence goes on from NZ_JBFUKG010000006.1 coordinate 242,260, forward strand.
GCTGTTGATCCTCAGAGGAGACGCCCATGCCCGTGTCTGCAACCACAAACCGCACCTGCTCTTCTCCGTTGGTTCGTGCTATGAGCTCTGCCTTGATCTCGACCGAGCCCTTGGGGGTAAATTTGAGCGCGTTGCTGACAAAATTGTTGAGTATCTGGCACAGCCGCAATGGGTCAAACATCAGCGCGGGGCTGATGTGCGGATCGGTGCTGTGCTTGAGCAGCAAGCCTCGGCTGCTGGCGTTACCGGCGTACATGTTCCTCACATGCTCGATAGCGTCCTTGATCGAGGCGACCTCGGGATGGACCTTCAGTTTTCCTGCTTCAATCTTGGAAAAGTCGAGAATGTCGTCAATGATGCGCAGCAGCGACTGGCTCGATTCACGCACGATCGCGAGCGTGGCGCGTTGTTCGGCATCGAGCCGGGTCAGGCCCAGGAGTTCGAGCATGCCGAACATGCCGTTCATCGGCGTCCTGATCTCGTGGCTCATGGTGGCCAGAAAAGTGCTCTTGGCGCGGTTGGCGGTATCGGCTGCCTCCCGGGCTGCAACGAGCTCGGTCGTCCTTTGCACCACGCGCTGCTCCAGTTCCTTGTTCAGGTTCAGGGTGCGTTCCTCTATCTGCTTGCGCTCGGTGATGTCACGCAAAAATGCGCTGAACGTCCACGCCCCCTGAAGCAGCATCGGGGTAATGGACAGTTCGACCGGAAACTCGTGGCCGTCCCGGTGCAAGGCTGTGATTTCGAAGCGCCGGCTTAATATCGGTCCCTCGCTGGTGGCCAGGAAATGCTTCAACCCGCGCACATGCGCTTCACGATGTTTCAGCGGAATGACAAGTTCGGCCAGCGGCTGGTCGATGGCCTCTTCGCGCTTCCAGCCAAAAATGGTTTCCGCCTGGGCATTCCACTCTCTGACCAGTCCATGGGAATCCATGGCCACCACGGCATCCAGTGCCGTGTCAATCGTGAGCCGGGTACGCGCCTCGCTCTCGCGCAGCGCCTCGACGACCGCAGTCAGCTGCTGGGTTCTCTGGTTCACGCGCGCTTCCAGCGCGAGCCTCAACTGGTGCAACTCGGAATTACTCCGCTGCAGGTCTTCCTGGCTTTTACTGAGCTCTTCGTTGCGCTTATGCAGCGCGTCTTCCAGCTTCTTTTGTTCGGTGACATCTCTGGAGATACCCAACAGGTAGAGCGGCCGGCCCTTGCTGTCGAGGATGGGGATTTTCTTGGTGTGCAGGATCCGGTCGCCTTTTTTGCGCGTGTGGATCGGCTCCTCGGGGATGTCCACCACCACGCCGCGCGTCAGCACCTCATGGTCTCTGGACGTGAAGGCGTCGGCCTCTTCCTCGGGGAAAAAGTCATAGTCATTTTTGCCAACCAGATCATCCCGGGAATAACCCAGCAGCTCTTCGCCGGCGCGGTTGAATCTGACAAAGCGCAGGTCGGTCGCATCTTTTACAAAAAGCATGTCGGGGATGGTTTCGATCACCGAATCGAGAAATCTGTTCGCCGCCGCCACCTCGGCCGAACGCTGCCCCAGTGATTCCTGGCTTTGGGTGAGGTCCTTGTTGCGCTGGACGGCGGCGTCATAGGTGGACAGCAGGAGGTTGAGGATCTGCGAACGATCGGCGGTGATGAAATGCCTATGGTTATTGAAGTAAATTTCCACCCCTTTGCCCAAATCCTGCTTCCGGTGTATTTCCCGATTGACGAGAACATAACGTACGCGAGCCAGCATATAGCGCTCGTCATAGGGCTTGAGGACGAAGTTATCAGCCCCGCACTCCAGTCCACGGATCACGTCCTCCGGATCGGACATGGTGGTGACGAGAATGACCGGTGTGTTGCGAAGATCGGGCTGCGCCTTGATTCGGCGGGAAAGTTCGTAGCCGTCCATTTCCGGCATTTTCACGTCGCTGATGATCAGTGCGGGCCGGAACTGGGGCATCATTTCCAGCGCGATTCGGCCATTGCGGGCAACGCCTACTTCGTACCCCTGCTGTTCAAGAATATGCTGCAGCCGTTGGGCCTGGGTCGGGCTGTCTTCCGCTATCAGGATTTTCACAGGTGGATCGGACGATGGCGTACTTGCATTCATGAGCTCAGCTCCTCCCTATCTGACGGTCATGACCATTGCCTTGCCTGACCAGCGCAATCAGCGCATCGGCGATCTTGTCTGCCGGTAATACCTGTGTGGCGGCGCCCAGGGCAATGGCGGCACCCGGCATGCCGTGCACCACCGAGCTTTCCTGATTTTGAGCGATGGTGACGGCCCCTTTGGCCTTCATTGCATTCAATTCCTCGGCGCCGTCCTTGCCCATGCCCGTCAGCAATACGCCCAGCGCGTTCGGGCCGTACACTTCGGCCAGCGAGCGGAACAAGAAAGACACGGCCGGCCGCAGATGATTCTCCGGCGCCTCCCGGGTCAGGATGATGTTGCCGCCGATGCCGATGCCCATGTGGAAATCGTCCGGCGCCAGGTAGACATGACCTGGCAACGGACTTGTTCCGTAGGAAGCGATGTGAATCTGCAAGCTGGTGGTCTGGTTCAACCACTCGGCCATTCCGGCCAGAAATCCGTGTGCAATGTGCTGTACAACGAGCACCGGCGCGGGAAAGTCCTTTGGCAATCCTGAGAGGATGGTTTGCAGCACCGGTGGTCCACCGGTGGAGGCGCCGATGCCGATGAGTTTGATCTGCGCTGGAGTACGCTGCCGCTGCGCGCCCGGGGCAGGATGGACCGGCAATGGAGCCGTCCGCCTGTGGGCTGTGCGGCGCACGACCTTCACCTCGGACATCAGCTTGACCGTTTCGAGCAGATGAGCGGCCGTCGCCTCAAAATCGCCATGCTCGGCAGCAAAGGGTTTTTCAATGCAGGCGATGGCTCCCGCTTCCATGGCGCGGAACGTCACGGCGATGTCGGTGACGTTGCTGTGGGCACTGCAGATGACGATAGGCACCGCATGCGTCTCCATGATGCGGCGCGTTGTCTCGAAACCGTCGAGCCGCGGCATGTCAATGCCCATGAGCACGACATCGGGCTTGTTGTGATTGATGAAATCGATCACCGCCTGGCCGTCACCGACGGCGCCGACAACCCGGATCTGCGGATCCGATTCGAGCAGGTGCACGAGCAGCATGCGTGTGACCGCCAGGTCTTCCGCCACCAGTACGTTGATCTTGCCATCAGTCATGAAAGACTCACTCGGTTAAATCAGCCGCCGTACTGCCTCGATCAGGTTGCTCTGGTCGAAGCTGCTCTTGACAATATACGCATTGGCGCCAGCGTCGATGCCGCGCTCGCGGTCCTCCCGCGTTTCCAGCGCCGTCACCAGCACTACTGGTAGTTCTGCCAGTCTGTTGTCGGCGCGTATCCTCGCCGTCAGGTCAAAGCCGTTGAGCCGCGGCATTTCCACATCGGAAACAAGCAGGTCGAACTTTTCGGCGCGCAACAGGGTGAATGCATCCATTCCGTCCACGGCTGTTTTGACGTCGTAGCCGGCGGATTCCAGGATGCTCTTGATGAGCATTCGGGAGGTGATGGAATCCTCGGCGACGAGTACCATCCGGGCCTCTACCGGTTTCGCTCCAGCCGCAACGCGCAGCGGCACCCTGCCCGCTCTCCGGGCAGATTTGAGGAGGTCGGTCACATTGAGAATGGGTGCCACCTGACCGGAGCCAAGCACTGTGGCACCGGCGATATTGCGCACGCGCAACAGCGGTTTCCCCAGGCGCTTGACCAGTACTTCCTGTTCGTCCAGCACAGCGTCGACCGCAAACGCGATACGCTGATCGGCCGCGCCGAGGACAACGACCGGCGTGCTGGCGGGCAGTTCGCCGTTGTGCGGCATGGACGGCAACTCAAGCACCTCAGCCAGCCGCACCAGGGCAATGGCGCGCCCGTCCAGTGCGATGGTTTCGCGCCCCTCCACCGCCAGAATATTGTCGGCCTTCACGCGTGCCACACGTTCAACGTGGGAGGTGGGCACAACAAACAATTGCTCCTGCACTTCGATCAGAACTCCCCGAAACGTCGCGAGCATCGATGGCAGCACGATGCGGAAACAGGTTCCCCGGTGCGGTTGACTCTCGACCGTGACAGTTCCTCCCAGTTTTTGAGCCTTCTCGCGCACGATCGCCAGGCCCAATCCACGACCGGACAGTCGGGTAATCATCGCGCTGGTGGACACCTCGGCCTGGAAAATCAGCGCCTGCGCCTGCGCGTCGTTCAACTGGCGCGCCTCGTCCGCCGAGACAATCCCCTGCTTGATGGCCGACTCCTTGACCTTTGCTGTGTCGACGCCTGCGCCGTCGTCGGACATGGAAATTTCCACCTTGCTGTCACTTACCTGGGATACGGTGAGCGTGATCGCGGCACGGGAAGGCTTGCCCAGGCGCATGCGTGAATGGGGCGTCTCGATACCGTGATCAACGCTGTTACGCAGCAGGTGGACAAGCGGGTCCTTGATCTCCTCCAGGATGCGCTTGTCGATCGCAATCTCCTCGCCATGGACCGTGAGGTCGGCTTCCTTGCCTTGATCGCGGCACAGGTCGCGCACCAGTTTCGGAAATGATGTGGAAATGGTGGCAAACGGCAACATGAGCAGTTGCTTCGAGTCCTCCAGCAGGTCATCCACCAGTTTGCCAATGGCATAGCGGTCGTGCTGCGCCGTTCGCTCCAGTGCCACGGCCTCGTCTTCCACGGTTTTGATGTAGTCCATGCTCCAATCAAAGAAATCCAGCACCCGGGCCAGCTCCGCAGAGGAATGTGTCGGGGAGCCTGGCTGATCGGATAGCAGACGCAGCTGCCGCACTTCCGGCTCAACCGCGCCCCAGGCATTGCGCCAGGCTTCAAAGCGGCCAGACAGTTCGCGCAAATCAGTCACCCGCTGGCCGACAGTCAGTTTGGCCATCAGCATTTCCTCGGCCTCCAGTAGTCGCGCCTCCAGTTTCGAGACAGCGACGCGCACGGTTTCCTGGTGGCCCATTTCCGTCGCGACGGGTGCAGGCAAAGGCACAGCAGGTTTCACAACTTCGATGACGGGCGGCGCCGTCGCTGCGTCGTCGCCGTTGGGCGGCCGCCCGGCAGCAGCGGACTCCCGAGGGCTCAAAGAAGAAGCCGTTCCCAACTGGCGCAACGACGACAAGGCAGACTGGTCACCGGCGCCGCCGGAACTTATGGGCGCGGCCAGCGCAGAGGCGATGGCATCGAGTGCGCGATGCAGCGCGTCGAGCGCATCGGGCGACGGCAAGCTTTCCTGCCGCTTCCAGCTGGAAAACACGTCTTCCATCGACTGGCACAGCAACTCGATCTCGGTGAAATCCACCGCCCGTGCCGCCCCCTTCAGACTGTGCGCGGCGCGGAATACCGTCTCCACGATCTGGCCGTGGGCCTGCGCAGAAGGCGTTCTTTCCAGCTCCAGAAAACCGGTCGAGATCGTCTGCAAATGCTCTTCGGCTTCGACCTTGAAGGTCGCGCGGAGTTGTCGGATAAATTTGTCTTCTTTGGTGCTCATGACGATGTTGTTGATTACACCTTGTAGCGCTCAGCCATCTGCTTGAGCCGCTGGCCGAGTTCGTCCAGGTTGCGCGCCGCAACCTCCAGCTGCCTGGCGCTCGCCACGTTCTGCGTGCTCGCCTGCTTGATGCTCTCCATCGCGCCCGCCACCTGGTCAACGCCCACCAGCTGCTGCTGGCTCGACGCCGCAATCTGCGTGGCCGCCTGCGCCGCCTCCGTCACGTTGCCCGCCAGCGCCTGGATCGATTCGCCCGCCATTTCACTCTGCCGGCTCCCCGCCTC